>DATGSD010000033.1:0-4040 GCA_035302965.1 Burkholderiaceae bacterium
GAGCCGCAAGGTATTGTTCGAGGGTTAAGGGTTTTTTCATGAGCGCGTTTGGGTTGTGCAAAGCATTTTGGCGCTGGGCCACACATAATTTGCCAAAGTCGCTGCGGCTTGCCCCCGATTCGTTCATATAGTGTTGCGTAAGCAAGGCAAAGCTGGCGTTGGGGCCACCTGCCCCGTAGGGGTAAACGGCATCTTGGGCAAAGCGTGAAAACTGGCTGATGGTTTGCCGAAACGAGTCGACATGGTTGGTATCACCAGCAATACAGGCCACAACCGAGGCATCGCCCATTTGCACAGCGCGGGCGGCACGGCGCAAAGCAACCACGCCGCTTGCGCCCCCCATAGGGATATGATCGAGCCACCGTGGTGATAGGTCGAGGTGTTGAACCAGGCCTACGGCTGTGTCGGGCACTAAAGTAAAACTTGAAACGCACAGGCCATCGATTGTGGTTTTTTTAAGGCCTGCATTTTGAATTAGTTGCCGCAAAGCAGAGCCCAGCCACCAATGAGCGCTATGAGTTGAGTAACGCGTATACGGAACGGTGACAGGTACTGTTGCCACAACCCCATCGTAACTGGCTTGTTTAGGCATCCGGGTTTACTTCCTGGCGTTTTTTAAGGGCTGTGGTGTTAATGCAGTCGCTTTGTTTAGGAAGTTGCTCGGCCATTTTTTGAAGCTCTCCGCGTTGAATTTTATTGGTGCTGGTTAAAGGTAGTTCGGTTACAAAAGCGATGTAGCCAGGTACCTTAAAATACGCGAGACGCTCGAGACAAAACTGGACGATTTCGGTGGCTAAATCGGTTTTTTCGTCAGGCTTGGGATGGGTGTGGCACACAATACAGGCCAAGACTTCGTCGCCCCGAATGGCGTCTGGTGTTGCAGCTACTGCAGCTGCTTTAATAGCTGGATGTTGTAGCAAGACACTTTCGACTTCTACCGCCGAGATGTTCTCGCCGCTGCGTCGGATAACGTTTTTCTCGCGGTCAACAAAAATTAGGTAGCCCTCGGCGTTGCGATGGACGATATCGCCGGTATGAAACCACCCGTCTTGCCAGGCTTCAGCAGTGGCTTCTTCGTCTTTTAGATATTTAGTAAAAAAGCCGTAACGCGGGTTTGGGCCTGCATGTTTAACGAGTAACTGACCGTTAACGTAGGGCGTGGTTACTTCTTGGCCGTCGTCGTCGATTAGCTTAACCAAAACGTCGGGCCCTTCTTTGCCAAAACAAGCTGTGCCAGCAAAACGAGGCTCGCGGTTGGCGATAACGACAGCACCATTGCCAGTTTCGGTCATGGCCCAGGCTTCTAATAGTGGAAAGCCAAAACGTTCTTCGAAGGGGATATGTAATTTGGGGTCGACACCAGCGCCAAAACCAAAGCGCAACTGATGGTTTTTGTCGTTGGGGCTGGCGGCAGCTTTCATGAGAATGGCTGGCATAACCCCTAAATAATGCACGATGCTGGCCTGTGTTTCGCGCACAGTATCCCAAAAGCTACGGGGGTGGAAGCGATCGAGTGCAATTAAGCAACCCCCTGTGGTAATCATGGCCATTGTTGAGCACGCCATGGCGTTCATGTGCACCAGTGGTAAAGGGGTTAGCATGCGCTCTTGCCCTTCTTTTAAAGTGGCTAGGCCGCCAATATTGGCGTACCAGTGGCCCGCATGCAGATAGTACAAATTTGATAAAACGCAGCCTTTGGGGCGCCCCGTTGTACCCGAGGTGTATAGCAAGGCACATTCGGTGTCTTTGTTTGGAATTTGCTTTGTTGCAGGAGCCGGAATAGGTGCGGGTTTTGGGGTTTGATTGGCGTTAATTAAGACAAGCTTTTGGTTAATCGCTTTAGCGGCATCGGCCAATAATGCATGGCGGCTTTCGAGTGCTACTGCTAAACAGATTTCAGAATGCCCAATTAAGTATTCGAGTTCGGAGGCCCGCATGTCGGCATTAATAGGGACAACCGAGACACCTAATGCATTGAGGGCAAACCAATGGTTAAAAAACGCGGGGCGATTTTCTAGTAACAAGCCCACACGATGGCCATAGCCGTATCCGGCGTCTTGATAGCTTTGTTTTAAGCTTTCGACTTGCTCGAAGGCTTCTTGATAGAGAATGTCGCCGCTATCTATGTTGTAAATAGCGGCGGTTTCGCGGGCTACATGAAGAAACGGTTTGTTAGGCCATTTCTGTGCCGCTTGTGAAAAGGCTTGATAGACAGTAACCGGCACAGAGTTTCCTTACATAAAAAGTTGGATGTTTGGAAGGGCGGACTCAGAATTTAAAAGGTCGACCCGTTTAAGCTTAATAAGCAAATTTTGCTTGTCGGCTATTAGGTTGAAGGTAGACCAAGCGGCGAACAAGTGTTGGATGTCGCCGCGACTTTCGACGTAATGGAAGGCGACGCGCACCGTAAACTGACCGTTTTCGGGTTGGTGCCACGCATCGCCGCTAAGAATATCGGGTCGCGAAAGCAAGTGGTGTGAGCGACTTTTGGGTTGCTGCGAATAGGTGCGTTCGCCACTTAAGCGTTCGATGCGTACCCGCAATAAAAAAGGGTCTTCGTAAAGTAACGAGTTTTCGAGTTTTGGGTCGCTTTGTTGGTGGCTAAGCGGCATCCAGTAATAGCCGTCTTCAGCAAATAAGTTTAACCACTCGTGATAGCGTTGCTCGTCGAGTAGGCGAGCTTCATCGTAAACAAAGTTAATTAATTGTTCTGAGGTGATTGTGCTCATGATGCCCCCTTCATGTTAACCGTCATATAACGTGCCCAGGCGCGATATTGGCTGCGCATTAACCACTCGTTAGTACCGTTGGTAACCTCGTTTTTTCGATCGATTTCGGTGGGGTCGTAAAGGCGTGCCAAATTAACCCATTGGCGCCCCCGAGAATGTAAGCCACGCTGGGCTCGCTCATAGACCTCTTGGTCGTCGTGCGCCACCACCGAGGTGGGAGCATTAATGAGGCGGTTATACATAATGGTGCGCTCGAGGAGCACGTCGGGCGCACCAACTAAGCGGAATGTCCATGATTCGACAAGGGTTTTATCGGGCGCAATAGGTTTAAAGATGCGCAGGGTTTGGATGGGCCCTTTAATTAAAATATTTGGGTAATACGTGGTGTTATGACGAACATCACCTAAAATTTCTTGGGCTCGTTCTTCGCCATAGGCTTTAATCATGGCGTCGTTGTATTCGGGAACTTCGGAGTAGGCAGCATGAATAGAATCAGATACCCCTGTGTGGCCATGGCCGTTTTCCCAAACGCGTATGCCCATGTCTTCGAAGAATTCGTAGGGCGAAACAAAAGGCGCAAACTGCTCGACCGCCATGGGCTTAGGGCCTTCTTCGGTGCCGACTTCAGTCCAGACCTTGACGGCGGTACCGGCCGACGACTCGTGCACAATCATGGGGTGAGTTGTGTCAGATTGGTTGTCGACTAGCATTTTCCAATTGCAATTGTGCATATAACGGAAAGCGCCGCCGGCGATTTCGAGTTTGCCTTCGGGCGAGCGATCGATCATGTTGTCGATCGTTGATAATGACTCGCCGAAAAAGTCTTCGAAGCTAATGCCTTCGGGGTTTAAGCGACAGAAGATAAAGTCGCGATAGTTTTTAACGTTTTCGACGGCGGCTAAGCCGTGGCTGCCTTCAGTTTCTTGGAAAAAGCCTTTGAAATCGTAGCCGCGTCGTAATGGGAGGGCGAGTAGGTCGCCATTGAGTTTAAACGTCCAGGCGTGATAGGGGCAGCGAAAAAAGCGCCCCACATTACCGCTGGGTTCGTTGACAATCATGGGCCCTTTGTGCGGACAGCGGTTATACAACACCCGGATACTGTCATCGGCATCGCGCACCATGATAACAGGTTGGTCGCCAACCGTTGTGGTGAAGTAATCGCCCGATTTTGGAATTTGGCTAGCATGGCCAACATAAACCCACGTGTTGGCAAAGAGATGCTCCATTTCAAGATCGAAGAGTTCTTGGTCGGTAAAAACATCTCGATGCACCTCAGCTTCTTTGACCAGTGCTTTGATGGCATCGGGGTTG
>DATGSD010000034.1:0-17273 GCA_035302965.1 Burkholderiaceae bacterium
CGACGAGGCAGCCAGCCAGTTAAAGTGGTTGGTCGATCACGATGCTAACTCGGCTTTGGCTCCTTTAGCTCGGCTGCGCTTAGCTGGTATTTATCTCGAACAGGGCGATAACCAGCAAGCTTTAGCATTGCTCGAGCAACCACCGGCAGCATTTGTGGGTTTGTTTGCCGACCGACGCGGTGACATTTTAGTTGCTCAAGGCAAACCGGATGAGGCTCGCAAAGCCTGGGAAACAGCCGTACAAGAGTTAGCCGACAACCCTGTTGGGCAAATTGTCCAGTTAAAACTTGATGCCCTTGGCGGAGCCTAGTATGCATGCCTTGTTAACGTCTTTTTTGCGAACTGCTTTTGTTGGTTTGGCTTTGCTGGGCCTGGCCGCTTGTTCCTTGTTTTCTCCACACGACCCACGTAATGATCCCAGCCCGTTAACCGAATACGAGCCGGCAATTAGCTCGCGTGTAGTTTGGGATGTGCCCATAGGCAGTGGTTTTGGCTATGGCTTTGCACCGTTTTCTGACGGTCAGCTTGTTTACGCCGCCACCCCCGATGGCGCTGTAGTTGCCGTCGACCTATCTAGTGGCAGCATACGCTGGCGTGCCGATGCCGGTACTAAGTTATCGGCTGGCGTCGGTTCCGATGGCCAAATAAGCGCTGTGGCTGCGCCCGATGGCACGGTAATCGCCTTCGACTATCAAGGTAAAGAATTGTGGCAGGCTAAGGCCAGCAGCCAAGTCGATGTTCCTCCTGCTGTGGGTTCGGGTGTTGTAGTTGTGCGTAGCAGCGATTACCGCATTCAGGCCTTTGATGCCCGCGACGGCGAGCTGCTCTGGAGTGTTCAGCGCCCAGGGCCGGCATTAGCCTTAAAAACCACTATGCAAATGATTATCGTCGAAGACATGTTAATTTCGGGCATGCCTAATGGTCGTTTAATTGCCATTTCACTGCCCGACGGCAATGTTCTTTGGGAAGGAACGGTAGCAGTTTCGCGTGGCGCAACCGACCTCGACCGCATTAGCGATGTGGTGGGCGCACCGCAAATTGTCGGGCCTTTATTGTGCGGCGTTGCGTATCAAGGACGCATTGTTTGCTTTAACGTTGCCGAGGGTGGCTTCCCCTTATGGGAGCACGATTTCTCGAGTACTTCCGGTCTTGCGTCCGATCCCGAACAGCTGTACGCGGCCAGCCCCCGAGACACTGTTTATGCTTTCGATATCGAAACCGGTGAAGAGCGCTGGAGCCAAAACGCACTAAGAAATCGCCGCTTATCAGGTCCTGCAGTCGTTCCTCAAGCCTTGGCTGTGGGCGACTACGAAGGTTATTTGCATTTCCTTGGCCGCTTCGATGGTCGTTTGCTTGGGCGTTTGCAATTGGGTAGCCGCGGTATTGTGTCGCCTCTGCTCGCAACCGCTCGCGGCGTTATCGCTCAAACACGAAGCGGTAATCTTGTTTTGGTTGAACTTAATTGAGCAAAATCGCTTTCAAGCCTGTTGTCGCCCTGGTCGGGCGCGCCAACGTTGGTAAATCAACGTTGTTTAACCGTTTAACGCGTTCGCGCGCCGCGTTGGTTGCCGACTTTCCTGGCTTAACGCGCGACCGACATTACGGTGAAGGCCGTATGGGCTCTAAGCCGTATTTGGTTGTTGATACTGGTGGCTTCGAGCCAGTCGCTAAAGATGGTATTTTGCGCGAAATGGCCCGACAAACCGAGCAAGCCATTGCCGAAGCCGACGTCGTGGTTTTTCTGGTCGATGTGCGTAGTGGTTTAACCGCTCACGATTACGATATTGCTAATTTATTGCGGCGTTCTGCCGGTCACGTTGTGTTAGCGGTTAATAAGGCCGAGGGTCGGCGTCACGATGCGGCTGTAGCCGAGTTTTACGAACTCGGTCTGGGCCAACCTTACCCAATCTCGGCCTCGCATGGCGACGGGGTTGTCGAGCTAATCGAAGAGACTTTAGCTTTAGCGTATTCCGACACTGAAGCATCAACCCCAGACGCTGTCGACGCTAAGCAGTCAAGCGAAGAAGGTTTCCATGAAACCGAACACGATGCCGATTTTCAAGCCAGCGACAGCGAAATTAAACATCGTATTAAGTTGGCGGTTGTTGGTCGGCCTAATGTGGGCAAATCAACCTTAATTAACACCTTAATTGGTGAAGAGCGCCTTGTTACTTTCGATCAGCCGGGGACAACCCGAGATGCTATCGAGATCGATTTCGAACGTGGCGGCACACAATACACGCTTATCGATACAGCGGGGCTAAGACGGCGAGGCCGTGTTTTCGAGTCTATCGAAAAGTTCTCGGTAATTAAAACTTTGCAGGCCATCGAAGCAGCCAATGTGGTTGTTTTGGTGCTCGATGCCCAAACCGAAATAGCCGAGCAAGATGCGCATATTGCCGGCTTTGTTCTTGAAACAGGCAGGGCGCTTGTGGTTGCTGTTAATAAGTGGGACGGCTTAGACGATTATCAGCGCGACTGGACTGAGCGCGAATATCACCGCAAACTGCGGTTTTTATCGTTTGCCAAAATGCATACCATTTCCGCCCTCGAGGGCCGGGGGATTGGACCGCTTTTACGTTCGGTACGTCAGGCTCATGCTGCGGCGTTTTCACGCCTATCGACACCGCGCCTAACTCGCGAATTGCAAGTCGCTATCGAGCAGCAGGCGCCACCACGCAAAGGGATGTTTCGACCTAAATTACGTTATGCCCATCAAGGTGGTCAAAACCCGCCGGTAGTTGTGATCCACGGAACGGCTCTTGATAGCATTTCCGATTCGTATCGGCGTTATCTCGAATCGCGTTTTCGAACTGCGTTTAGGCTTGAAGGAACGCCTCTTCGCATTGTTTTTCGCTCTACCCACAACCCTTACAAAGAGAGAACTCGGTGAGTCGATTTTGGAGTGATCATGTTGCAGGTCTCAGCCCTTATGTACCTGGCGAGCAACCTAGCGATAGCAATCTATTAAAATTAAATACCAACGAACACGCTTGGGCGCCGTCGCCCCGGGCCATCGAGGCTGCGAAAGCGGCTGCTAACGAGCAGTTACGCCTTTATCCAGACCCCGAGTCAGACGCTCTGAGCCAAGCAATAGCCAAACTTTATGGTGTCGATCGCCACCAAGTTTTGGTTGGTAATGGTTCAGACGAAATTCTTGCCCACGTTTTTAATGGTTTGTTTAGGCGTGAGCAACGGCCCTTGTTGTTGCCCGACATCACCTACGGCTTTTACCCGACGTATTGCCGGCTTTTCGAGGTACCGCATCAATTTATACCGTTGGCCGACGATTTTTCCATCGATGTTGCCGATTACCTTAAACCCCGTACTACACCACCAGCGGGCATTATTTTAGCGAACCCGAATGCGCCCACTGGTTTGGCGCTGTCAATCGATGAAATCGCCCAAATCGCCCAAGCCAACCCCGACACAGCTGTGGTTATCGACGAAGCCTATGTCGATTTTGGTGCGCAGTCGGCCGTTGTCTTGCTTGCTGATTACCCCAATGTTGTGGTGTTGCAAACCTTATCGAAGTCGCGCGCTTTAGCAGGTTCGCGTGTGGGCTTTGCCATAGCCTCAAGCGACATCATCGCTGGTTTGTTACGGGTAAAAAATAGCTTTAACTCTTACCCTCTCGATCGTGTCGCCCAAGCAGCTGCTTTAGCGGCCATCGAAGATGCCGATTATTTCGAAGAAACGCGGCAAGCATTAATAGCGGCGCGCACAACCTTATCGACCCAATTAAAAGAGCTTGGGTTCGACGTACTGCCTAGCCAAGCAAATTTTGTTTTTGCTAAACACCCGGCGTTTACAGGTGAACAGCTGGCTAATGGTTTGCGAGAGCGTAAAATACTTGTACGGCACTTTAATTTGCCACGAATTTCCGATTATTTGCGTATTACGGTGGGTACGCCACAACAATGCCAACAACTAATTTCTGCCTTATCTGCAATAATTACTACAATGGTTAATAAATAGCGCGTCGCTTTATGTAGGCGATGGCGTTTCATGGCATACTAGGGGAAACCCTGTAATGTAAATTTCTGCAACGTAATCCATCAATTGAAATAACAACCACAAACGGAGCCAAGCCAATGAGCAATAAAGGGCAAATATTACAAGATCCATTCCTCAATGCTTTACGCAAAGAGCACGTGCCCGTTTCCATTTATCTTGTCAATGGCATTAAACTGCAAGGACAGGTCGATTCTTTCGACCAATACGTCGTCTTGTTACGTAATACCGTTACGCAAATGGTATATAAGCATGCAATTTCAACAATTGTTCCGTCGCGTCCAGTAACGTTGCCTCAGGAACAAAAATCCGAGTAGGAGGGCAGGCATCCAGTATTTAGTCGCTATCTTGTCTAGCTTTTGTACGCAAGCTAGCCCATCGCAACAAAGGCCAGTATGAAAGCACTGGTGTTAAGCGTTAATATGGGCAACCCCGACCATGACGCACACGCTGCCGAGTTTCTTATGTTGGCTCGAAGCGCGGGTGCCAAAATTGTCGGTACGCTTACCGCTAGACGCGATAGGCCTGACGCAGCCCATTTTATTGGGTCTGGTAAATTACAAGAAGCCGTAACCTTAATTACCGAGTTACAGCCCGACATTGTCTTGTTCGATCAGCCGCTTGCTCCTGCGCAGCAGCGTAACCTCGAACAAGCCTTTAAGTGTCGGGTTGTCGACCGAGTCGCTTTAATTCTCGATATTTTTGCCTTACGGGCCCGAAGCCACGAAGGTAAGTTGCAAGTCGAACTCGCTCAGCTCGAGCATTTATCTACCCGTTTAACCGGTCGCTGGAGCCACCTCGAGCGGCAGCAGGGGGGTATCGGCATACGGGGTCCCGGAGAATCGCAGCTTGAACTCGACCGGCGCATGATTGGTCGACGCGTCAGCTTACTTAAAAAGCGTTTAGCTAAAGCTCAGCGGCAGCGAAAAACACAACGTCGTGCTCGGGTACGAGCCGGAGTTTTTTCAGTTTCTTTAGTAGGGTATACCAACACTGGTAAATCAACCTTATTTAATGCGCTAACGCGCGCTGAAGCCTATGCAGCCGATCAGTTGTTTGCTACGCTCGACACCACCTCACGTCAGGTTTGGGTTGAAGGGCCGGGCCAGGTCGTTTTGTCTGATACGGTTGGTTTTATTCGCGATTTGCCGCCAACATTGGTTGCCGCGTTCAGAGCCACACTCGAAGAAACCATACAGGCCGATTTGCTGCTCCATGTTATCGATGCCTCCAGCCCAGAGCGCGAGGAACAGGTCTTAGAAGTTAATAAAGTACTAAAAGATATTGGTGCCGCCGACGTTCCCGTTGTGCTGGTCTACAACAAAATCGACCTAGCAGGCTACGAAGCGCGCGTTGAGCGCAACGAACATGGTACGATTGCGCGAGTATTTATTAGTGCAACAACACGTGACGGTCTCGAGGGTGTGCGTCAAGCCATCGCCGAGTCTGCCCAGCAAATAGAAACCCATGCGTACAACATCGAAAGTTTATAATTTAAATGACCCCGGTTGGGGGCGTGACAAAGGTAATTCGTCCGATCGGCCCAGACGGCCCGACCAAGGTAGTGGCCCGCCCGATCTCGACGAGGTTTGGCGCGATTTTAATAATCGTCTTGGCGGCTTATTTGGCCGTCGTGGCGGTGGCGGGGGGCGTGGCCGCCCAGGGGGTGCTGGGCCTAGTTTGCCCAAAGGTTCGCCCCGCTTGTTCGGCCTGGTTGCTTTGGTAGTTATCGCCCTTTGGCTGGCCAGCGGTTTTATTATTGTCCCCGAAGGTCAGGTGGCGGTAGTTACGCGTTTTGGGCAATACACAAAAACCTTAGCACCCGGTTTGCAGTGGCGTTGGCCTTATCCTATTGAAGACCACCATACGGTTAATATTGCGCAATTGCGTACCTTCGAAGTGGGTTTTAGAGGGTCGTCGCGTAATAAAGTATTGGGTGAGTCTTTAATGCTCACCACCGATGAAAACATCATCGATTTGCAATTCGTTGTGCAATATCGTTTATTGCCCGAGGGCGCACCCGACTATCTATTTAAAACCAGTCATCCCGATGAGTCGGTTCGCCAAGCTGCCGAAACCGCTATGCGTGAGGTAGTCGGCCAACAACCGATGGATTCGGTCTTGTATTCTGGGCGTACCGAAATTGCCGCACAGGTACAGCGTCAAGCACAAGAAATTCTTGATCGTTACCAAACCGGCATCCAAATTAGCACCGTTGCTATACAAAACGTTCAGCCTCCCGAAGAAGTTCAGGCGGCATTCGACGACGCAGTAAAAGCCGGCCAAGACCGCGAGCGCTTAATTAACGAAGGTAACGCTTACGCCAGTAAAATTTTGCCCGAAACCCAAGGTCAGGTTGCGCGTATGCTGCAAGATGCCGAAGGGTATAAGGCTCGGGTGGTTGGGGCGGCCAAGGGTGAGGGCGCGCGCTTTAATAGCATCGAGCGCGAATACACCAAGGCTCCAGACGTGACACGCGAACGCATGTACCTAAGCACCATGCAAGAAATCCTCGAAAACACCGGCAAAGTTGTTGTCGATACCGAAGAGGGTAACAACTTGCTGTACTTGCCACTCGATAAAATTAGTGGTGGCTCGGGTTCATCGGCTAATGTCGATCGTCCGGCACTTACCGATTTAATTGCGGCCGGCGGTGCTAGTAGCAACAAGGCCGCTAGCGACGACGCGTCGTCGGCAAATAAAAACACCGAAACGCGCTCGCGCAGCCGTTCTACAAGCAACCCCGCATTTGGCAATCCATACGCACGCTAGAGGCCAGTTATGCAACGTTTTTTCCCTTATTTAATTGGTCTGGTCATTGTTTTGGCGGTGTTGTCGTCAATGGTTTTCATTGTTCGTGAACGCGATGCCGCCTTGGTTTTTGCGCTCGGAGAAGTGCGTGAAACCATCACGAAACCAGGTTTGTATTTTAAGCTGCCGCCACCGTTTGAAACCGTTACTATTATCGACAAACGTCTTCAAACCATCGAATCAAAAGAGCCCGAACGCATCCAAACTGCCGAAAAGAAAAACCTTCTTATCGATTCTTTTGTTAAGTGGCGTATTACCGATCCAAAACAGTTTTACGTAACGTTTGGGGCTAACACTCGCGCTGCCGAAGAGCGTTTGCAAGCGCAAATTCGCGATGCTCTTAACGCTTCGGTTAACGTTCGCACCGTAAAAGAAGTGGTCGCTACCGAACGCGGGCGGATTATGGAAGAAATGCTCGAAAACGTGCATAGGCGCGCCGAGCCTTTAGGTGTCGAGGTTGTCGACGTTCGTTTACGTCGCATCGATTTCGTACCCGAAATTTCCGAATCGGTTTATCGCCGTATGGAAGCCGAACGTAAAGAAGAGGCTAACCGCTTGCGTGCAAGTGGTGTTGCCGATAGCGAAAAAATCAGGGCACAGGCCGATCGCCAACGCGAAGAGCTTTTAGCGCAAGCGGTCGCGCAAGCGCAATCGATTCGAGGCGAAGGCGATGCTGAAGCCACAGAAATTTACGCCAATGCTTACGGTAAAAACCCTGAGTTTTATAGCTTTTACAAAAGTCTAGATAGCTATCGCTCGGCCTTTGGTAACGATGGCGATGTGCTTGTTTTAAGTCCGAAGTCCGATTTCTTTAAGTTTTGGGGTAAGTCGGTACTCGACGGCGAGCCTGGCCCAACGGTTTCCGCTGGGTTTGGAAATTAAGTGGCAATAACAAGTATTTGCGCCGTTTTTGCGCGCGAACTTGGGTTTGAGTGCTTGACGCGCTACAATGGCGCGTAAGTTTCAGTAACCGCAGTGCGACTTGGCAAGCTTACGCCCCAAGTCGCTTTTTTATTGCCTAGGCACGCTGCGGTACTATTTTATTAACGGTTTACTTTTGCCTTATTCGTTTTTACGGGGCGTATCATGTCCTCCTGGCTGTTACCAGAAAACTTAGCCGATATCTTGCCTGCCGAAGCTCGCCGCATCGAAGAGCTTCGCCGCACCTTGCTCGACCTTTACCGTGCTTACGGTTTCGAGCTTGTCGCCCCACCTTTAGTCGAGTATTTAGGCTCTTTATTAACTGGTTCAGGCGCCGATCTTAATCTTCGCACCTCTAAGTTAGTCGACCAGCTATCCGGTCGCACTTTAGGTGTTAGAGCCGACATGACGCCGCAAGTAGCGCGTATCGATGCTCACCTGCTTAATCGGCCGGGTGTTACGCGTTTGTGTTACTGTGGGTCGATACTCCATGCGCGTCCTGCTGGCTTGCTCGCCGATCGCGAATTGCTTCAAATTGGCGCCGAAATTTTCGGCCATGCTGGGGTAGAAGCCGACATCGAGATTATTCAACTGGCTTTCGAAAGCGTGCGTCAGGCTGGGGTTCAGCAAGCCCGCATCGATCTTAGCCACCCGGGCATCGTCATGGCTTTAATCGAGTCCGATCCGGCCTTAACCGCCTATAGCGACGACGTTATCCAATTATTAGCTAGCAAAGATTTGCCCGGCTTAAACGACTTGTCCGAAAAGCAAAGCAAGCTAAAGCCCGAAACATTGGCTGCGCTTAAGGCGTTAATTACCTTGTACGGTAAGCCCGACGAAGTGCTTGCTCAAGCGGCTCAAACGCTTCCTGCTCTGCCTAAAATTGGTCAAGCCCTCAACGAACTCAGCACCTTGGTTAAGGCCTTGCCGGGTCACGAGTGCAGCGTCGATTTGGCCGATCGTGGTAGTGGCTATGGCTATCATTCGGGTATTGTCTTTTCCATTTACGCTCGAGGCTGGCACGACGCTTTGGTTAAAGGCGGGCGCTACGATGGTGTCGGAGAGGCTTTTGGGCGGGCCCGCCCAGCCACTGGCTTTAGCCTCGATTTACGTAAATTATCGTCGGGCTTGCCGGCTGCGCAAAAAGTTCGAGCCATTCGGGCACCATGGGGCCAAGAGCCTCAATTGCGTGAAACTTTGGCACAACTTCGCCAGGCCGGCGAAATTGTTATACAGTTACTGCCTGGTCAGGCTACTGACCTAGACGAATTCATTATCGATCGCGAGTTGGTCTGGATCGATTCAAAGTGGCAGGTAAAAGCGATCACCTAAGCAGTTACTGATCTTGTCTGCTGTTATATAGTCAAGTCTGGTGATAAACCAGTTCTTTTTTAATACATTATGAGCAAAAATATTGTCGTGGTGGGCACCCAATGGGGTGATGAAGGAAAGGGCAAAATCGTCGACTGGCTGGCTGAATCTGCCCAAGGGGTTGTTCGCTTTCAAGGCGGTCATAATGCCGGTCATACCTTATGGATTAACGGCAAAAAAACCATTCTGCGTCTGATACCCTCAGGTATTATGCACGATCACGTTACTTGCTATATCGGCAACGGCGTCGTGCTTTCGCTGCCTGCTTTATTATCCGAAATCGCCGAGCTCGAAAATGCCGGCATCGATGTTCGGTCGCGTTTAAAAATCTCGCCAGCGTGCCCCTTAATTTTGCCGTACCACGTCGCGGTCGATCAGGCTCGCGAGGCTCGCAAAGGCGACGATAAAATCGGCACGACCGGGCGGGGTATTGGCCCTGCCTACGAAGATAAGGTCGGCCGTCGCGCGCTGCGGGTACAAGACTTATTCGATGAGGCCTTGTTCGAAGAAAAACTTCTCGAGGCTCTCGACTATCACAACTTCATGTTGGCGAATTATTTGCAAGCCAGCCCGGTCTCAGCTCAGCAGGTTAAAGACGAAGCCTTGTCTTTGGCGGCCGACATCCAGCCCATGGTGGCCGATGTTTCTAATTTATTGCGCCTTGCGCAAAAAAATGGCGATAAGCTGTTGTTTGAAGGCGCGCAAGGCTCTTTGCTCGATATCGACCATGGTACTTATCCCTTTGTTACCAGCAGTAATTGCGTGGCGGGCGCGGCTGCCACAGGTGCGGGTGTTGGTCCGCAAAGCCTAAGCTACGTTTTAGGTATTGCTAAAGCTTACACAACACGCGTTGGCGCGGGCCCATTCCCTACCGAATTATTCGACGAAACCGGCGAGCATTTAGCCACAGTTGGTAAAGAGTTTGGGTCGGTTACTGGCCGGCCACGTCGCTGTGGTTGGTTCGATGCGGCTGCCATGAAGCGGTCCATCATGATTAATGGCATTAGTGGTTTGTGTATTACCAAGCTCGATGTTCTCGACGGTCTCGAAAAAGTCATGATAGGGGTCGGCTACCGCTATAACGATCAGTTTTTTGAAGCGCTGCCTTATGGTTCGCACGAGGTTGGCGCCGCCGAGGCGGTGCTCGAAGAAATGCCCGGCTGGAGCGAGTCTACGGTGGGGGTTACCGAATACGATAAACTACCCGAAAATGCTCGACGCTATCTGGAGCGAATTGCCGAACTTTGTGATATACCCATCGATATGGTGTCTACTGGCCCAGATCGCACCGAAACCATTATGCTTAGTCATCCGTTTCAAGGCTAGCGTTGGTTAGCTGCCTTTTAGGCCAATTAATTCAGCAGTAGTATTGGGGAAGCCCACATGAATTTACCTCAAAGCACCGACAGCGACTTATGGGTTAGCTGGGACGGCTATCACAAATTAATCGAGCGCCTTGCTTTAAGTATTCACGAATCCGGTTGGAAATTTGAAAAAATCATCTGTTTGGCTCGGGGTGGCATGCGGGTCGGCGATGTTTTATCGCGTATTTTCGATGTTCCTTTAGGTATTTTGGCTACTAGTAGTTATCGCGAAGCGGCCGGCACCGAGCAAGGCACACTCGATATCGCTCAGTTCATCACCATTACGCGCGGAACCCTCGATGGCAATGTGTTGTTGGTTGACGATATGGTTGATACCGGCACCACGTTTATTCGGGTTGGCGAGCATTTGCGTGAACAATATCCGGCCATTACCGAAATGCGCAGTGCTGTGTTGTGGTGGAAAGGCCACTCTAAAGCCCATCCCGATTATTTTGTCGAGAAACTACCGACAAACCCCTGGATCCATCAACCATTCGAAGATTACGACAGTTTGCGCCCACACCAGCTAGAAGCCTGGGTGCGCAAGGGTAAGCCCAACGGCTAATCGGCTTTGCTATAGGTTTGGTATAAACCAAGCGGCTGCTTAGTTGGGCAATAAATGTCAAGTAATTAGGCTGTTACTGCATGGCCGTTAGTTCGTGTAGTGCTTATGCTGCTAAACGGCTTTTAAGGTATTTAGGCCTTGTTGTGCTATACTTTAAGTGTTTATCGAAGCGTTAGCCCGCTGTCAAAACCTCTAAAGGTTGTTGCGCGCTAGTTTTAATTGTTACGCGCGTAAAGTTGTAAGGCATTGCATAATTTTGTTTGTTTTTATGCTTTGGCATGCGGTTCTTCGTTTCTATTAGTTTTTACCCAGTTATCAAATAGTTAGTGCTAGTAAGCTTGGCTTGCTCGCCTTTCTATTTGCCCGATAACTGGGTTGTCGCATTTGTATTATTCATTTTTATCTACTAACTGTTTGCCTATATGTCTATTGTTCGTGTCAAAGAAAACGAGCCATTCGAAGTGGCTCTACGCCGTTTTAAACGCACTATCGAGCGTAACGGCCTATTAACCGAGTTGCGTTCGCGCGAATACTACGAAAAACCCACCGCCGAACGTAAGCGTAAACACGCTGCTGCGGTTAAGCGTCACTATAAGCGTTTGCGCAGCCAGCAATTGCCTCCGCGCCTCTATTGATACCTGATTCTTTCATTCAGGAGCTTCTCGCCCGTGTCGATGTTGCCGATGTCGTCGGGCGTTATGTAACGCTGCGTAAGGCCGGGGCAAATTTGCTCGGCCTATGCCCATTTCATTCCGAAAAAACACCGTCATTTACCGTTAGCCCAAACAAGCAGTTTTATCATTGCTTTGGCTGTGGCGCCCATGGTAGCGCAATCTCTTTTCTCATCGAACATACCGGCGCTACGTTTCCCGAAGCCGTACAAACTTTGGCGGCCTCGGTTGGCTTAAGCGTGCCCCACGAGCCACGTAGCCCAGCACAGCAAGCGGCCCGAAAGCAACGCCAGCGTCAAACCCAGCAACACCACCATTTGCTCGATACGGCGCAAGCGCATTACCAAGCTCAGCTTAAAGAGTCCCCAGATGCCATTGCGTATCTCAAACAAAGAGGGTTAAGCGGAAAAGTAGCGGCTTATTATGGGCTGGGGTGGTCGGGTGGCGGCCGGCAAGCCTTGTCAGCAGTCTTTCCCGAGTACGACAGTTCAGCTCTCGTCGAATGCGGCTTGGTTATCGAAGCCGATGACGGGCGGCGTTACGATCGTTTTCGCGATCGCATCACCTTCCCGATTCGCAATGTGCGTGGTCACATCGTCGGCTTTGGTGGCCGACTTATCCGTGCGGGCGAGCCAAAATACTTAAATTCGCCCGAAACGCCGCTTTTTCAGAAAGGGCGAGAGCTTTACGGTTTGTATGAAGCCCGTCAAGCGATACGTCGCGAAGCCTGCGTCTTAATTGTCGAAGGCTATATGGACGTTGTCGGCTTGGCCTGTTATGGCATCGATTACGCCGTTGCCACACTTGGTACGGCAACAACCGCCGACCATATTCAGCGTTTGTTGCGTTCAAGCAACGTCTTAATTTTTAGTTTTGATGGTGATCGAGCTGGGCAGGCGGCGGCTTGGCGTGCTCTAGAAGCCAGCTTGGCATTTTTACGCGACGATGTGGTTGTGCGTTTTTTGTTTTTGCCCGATAACCACGATCCCGATTCTTACTGTCAAGAACATGGGGTTGAGGCGTTTCGCGAGGCACTTTCTAACGCCGTGCCCTTATCGCGCTATTTACTTGATACCTTAAGTAGCCGCCATGCAATGGATGAGGCCGAAGGGCGAGCGGCTTGTGTCCACGATGCAAAACCTTTGTTGGCTAAATTGCCCGACGGTAGTTTGCGGATACAAATCGAACGCGAACTGGCCGACCGCGTGCGTTTAACCCCTGACGAGTTAAGCGCCATGCTTGCAGCCGAGCCACAGCACGAGCCTACTCATACAAGCCAGTCACAAACGTTTGTAGGCCAGCCTGTTGCATCAGAACAGCATGCGGCTGTGCAAGCGGCTTCACAAACGGGTGTTTCTAACACGCCCAGTACTTCGGCTTACCGAAGCAAGCAAGGCCAACAAGTTAGGCCGTCGAGGCGCCAAAGACAGGCGCTTGCCGTAATCCCGATGGCCAAGCGTTTACTGCGCCTTTTGCTTACCCACCCCGAACTTATTACGCATATTAACGATCAACAACTTGAAATGATCACGCAAAGCCCCAATCTGAAGTGGGTAAGAGAGTTGATTGTTTTAATGCATAGCACACAAGCACATCACACCGGTGCCTTATTGCAGGCCGTCGAGCCCGATTCTGAACTTGCCGAGGTTTTACGCGGTCTAAGTACTGATCTGCTCGAGCAAGACGAGTTGCCGTCACCCCAAGCCGAGTGGGATGATGCTTTAGCCCGAATTGAGCTCGAGCTTGTGCGCACCGAGCAATCTAACCTAATTGCCTCGGGCTTAACGACACAAGCCGACCGAGAGCGTTACCAACATTTAAGTAAAAGACTGGCGCAATTAAGAGGTGCTCCAGCGTATTAACTACTGTAAACTTACAGGTTTTGCGTATTGTTAACTATTTGCACTATTAACCTGCCAAAGCACTGTTGCTATTTTCGCGCTGCCTTTGTATTGCCACAAGGATATTTCACCATTTTGCAGCAACAGGCTTTCTTCTGTTAATAGGTTGTTGTTAAACCACTTACGCAAGTAGCCAGTTTTACCCCACACCTTGGGCTTCTATGCTCAATTGTGCCAACGGAAATCGACTATGACTAAAGCCACAGGTAAAACCCCACAGGCCAATAATGAAAAGGCCAAAGATAAAACCGTGGCGGCCGAGCAATCGTCCGACACAAGCCGTGTTGCCGTAGATTCAGCGCCCGCCAAGAAAACAGCGGCTAAGAAAACGGCTGCTAAAAAAGCGGCAAAAAAGACAGCTGCTAAGAAAACGGCTGCTAAGAAAACGGCCGCTAAAAAAACAGCGGCTAAGAAGGCAGCTAAAAAGGCTGTTGCTAAAAAAACAACTGCCAAGAAGGCGGCAGCTAAGAAAGTTGCAGCAAAAGGCGCTGCTGAAGCCGAAGAAACTAGCGAAACGGCCGCTACAAAAACAGCCGCTAAAAAAACGGCTGCTAAGAAAACTACGGCCAAGAAGGCTGCTAAGAAAGCCGCCAAAAAGGCTGTTGCTAAAAAAGCCACGCGTCGTCCGGGTCGCCCCGCTAAAGTTAGCAGCATCGATGACTTCGATGACGATCACGAAACCGAAGATATCCCCGAGCTCAAGCCGGCTCCACGCCGTGGTAGCAAACGAGGTCGCGACAAAGACGCCTCAGGTCGTAACCGTCTAAGTCCCGAAGAGCAAGAAGCACGCCGCAACCGCTTACGGATTCTTATCAAGCTTGGTAAAGAGCGTGGTTACTTAACGTATGGCGAAATTAATGACCACCTGCCCGACGATTTAGTCGACGCTGAGGCCATTGACGGCATTATCAGCACCTTTAGCGACATGGGTATTTCGGTTTACGATCAAGCACCCGATGCCGAATCGTTGCTGCTAAACGATAATGCACCGGTTGCGTCTAGCGATGACGATGTCGAAGACGAAGCCGAAGCTGCACTCACTACGGTTGATTCCGACTTTGGCCGTACCACCGACCCTGTTCGCATGTATATGCGTGAAATGGGCACGGTCGAGCTGCTAACTCGTGAAGGCGAGATCGAAATTGCCAAGCGCATCGAAGATGGCTTAAAGCATATGGTTATGGCCATTGCTGCTTGCCCCACAACGGTTAACGAAATTCTTGCCCACGTACAGCGCGTGCGCGACGGTGATGCCGAAATTTCCGATGTTGTCGATGGTTTAGTACGCGAAGACGGTGAAGAATACGCCGGTGCTGGTGTACAGCTCGATGGCGAAGACGAAGACGGCCCAGCGGGCGGCATGAGCAGTCGCCAACTCGAACACTTACGCAAAAAAGCGCTAAAAATCTTCGACGAAGTGGCCGAATGGTTTGAAAAAATGCGCGTTGCTTTCGAGTCAGAAGGGTACGAAGCCGAAGGCTATATTAAAGCGCGCGAAGAAATTCATAACCGCCTGATGGGTGTTCGCTTTACCGCCCGCATGATCGAGCAATTAACCGATTCGATGCGTGAAGAGGTTGGTAAATTACGTCGTATCGAGCGCGAAATTCTGCACACTTGCGTTAGCCGCGCTGGCATGCCGCGCAGCCACTTCATTAAAAGCTTTCCCGGTAACGAAACCAACCTAGCTTGGGTCGAAAACGAGGTAGCGGCTGGGCATGCTTATTCTGAAACCCTAGAGCGCTACGTGCCTGCGGTGCAAGAGTTGCAAAACCAGCTTATCGAGCTTCAGGCCAGTGTTATTTTGCCGCTGCGCGACCTCAAAGAAGTTAATAAGCGCATGCTTACTGGCGAAGCTAAAGCCCGTAAGGCAAAGCGCGATATGACCGAAGCCAACTTGCGTTTAGTTATTTCGATTGCTAAAAAATACACCAACCGTGGTTTGCAATTTTTAGACCTTATCCAAGAGGGTAATATCGGCCTAATGAAGGCGGTCGATAAATTCGAATACCGTCGTGGTTATAAGTTTTCTACTTACGCCACTTGGTGGATCCGCCAAGCCATTACGCGGTCGATTGCTGATCAGGCACGCACCATTCGCATTCCGGTTCACATGATTGAAACTATCAACAAGATGAACCGCATTAACCGACAAATTTTGCAAGAAACGGGTAACGAGCCCGATCCGGCAACTTTGGCGGCAAAAATGGATCTTCCTGAAGAGCGTGTACGAAAAATCCTTAAAATTGCCAAAGAGCCTATTTCTATGGAAACGCCCATTGGCGACGATGATGATTCGCACTTGGGCGATTTCATCGAAGATACAGGTACGGTGTCACCCTCCGAGTCGGCCTTACATGGCTCGATGCGCGATGTGGTCAAAGAGGTTCTCGACTCGTTAACACCACGCGAAGCCAAAGTGTTGCGCATGCGTTTTGGTATCGAAATGAGTACCGACCAAACGCTAGAAGAAGTGGGTAAGCAGTTTGACGTTACCCGCGAGCGCATCCGACAAATCGAGGCAAAAGCCTTGCGTAAATTACGTCACCCCAGTCGTTCTGACAAATTACGCAGCTTTCTCGAAGGCGAGTAAAGTGCCGTTCTAACTTGGTAAACAAAAAGGCTAGTTTTCAACTAGCCTTTTGCGTTCTAATGAAGGGGCTTAGGCGGCCTTGTGTGAATTGTATGTTGGCTTGCCGTTTTAAGCTGGTCGTTAGCAGGTAGCTTAAAGTGTTAAGAGGCGGCAAGCGGAGCAGTTACTAATGGTATTATTTAGCAATAATTGTTTAAACCTATTTTTTGCAAGCTAACACTCTGCTAGTGCTTCGAACAATGGAAAATAATTACCGAAAAAGCTACCATCAAAACCAGCTAATTAGCGCTGTGATTTTCTGCAGCAAGAAGTTATCAAGAGTTTGCAAAAACCTCGGCGCTGATTTCTCTAATCAGCTCCATGACAGCTTGTTGGGTTAGGGTGGTAGCGCGCCCCGAAGTAGTGGCCATAAACAGCTGGCTGCTAAACCCAGGTGCGGCTATAGGGCTCATGCTGTAGGAGCTTGGCTGCATCGAGGTGTCGACGGCATGACGCGTTAAAAGCGCGTGCCCTGCGCCATCGGCAACCAAATCTAAAATAGCCGGAATCCCGTCAATTTCTAGGGTAATGGTGGGCTCTAGCCCTTGTTTACTAAGCTGCGCTTCGAGTAAAGAGCGAATCGCATGCGGATGGTTGGGCAAAATTAGCGGCAGTTTTGCCAGTAGTGCGTAATCGATAGCCGACGTTTTGGGGGCTGCCGTTTTCGCACTTACCACATAAAGCGGTTCAACGCCTAGTGGTGTAATTGTAAATTCGCTAGAGGGCAGGGTGTTATGCACTAAGGCAATATCTAAACGACCGGCGCGCAGCCACTCGGTCATTGTTGCCGATAAGCCCTCGCTAATCGAGAGGCGAGCCTTTGGCAAGCGTCTCTTAAATTCGCGGGTAAGGCGCAAAGCCATTAGGCGCGCCAGGCTAGGGGGTAGGCCCACCGTTACCCGTCCGGCCAAACGCCCTTTAATCCGGCCCATTTCTTCTTGGGCGCGCTCAACTTGGTGCAAAATGCCGCGGCTGTGTTCAAGCAACAGCTCGCCAGCCTCGGTAGTTGTTACCCCACGCCCG
>DATGSD010000035.1:0-3801 GCA_035302965.1 Burkholderiaceae bacterium
GTGCTTGGATATAGTCAACACAAGAAAAGTCACCGCGCTTTAAAGCTAAGCGGGCCTGTGTCGCGGTTAACGTATGTAACGCCATTATGGCCACCCCAGGCGAAACCTTTTCTGTTTATGGCCAGCATAATTTATACACCATAGCGTTTACGATATTCGGTAACTGCTTGTCGGTGTTCCATAAATTCGGCATCGGTGTCGAGTAAGCTAATAATATCGTCAAGCGACGCAATGCTAATAACCGGAATGCCAAAACTACGCTCGATATCTTGAACGGCCGAACAACTCGCCAATTCGGTAACGGTGCCGCCTCGTTCCATACGATCGAGCGCAATTAATACCGCAGCAGGTTCGGCACCGGCTTGGCGAATAATCTCGACTGATTCGCGCACCGAAGTGCCAGCAGTAATCACGTCATCGATAATAACCACACGTCCGGCCAAAGGGGCGCCAACTAATTGGCCGCCCTCGCCATGAGCTTTGGCCTCTTTCCGATTAAATGCAAACGGAATATCACGCTCTTTACCCACTTTTTGTGCCAATGCGACAGCCGTTACACTAGCGAGTGGAATTCCTTTATAAGCCGGCCCAAACAACATGTCGAAAGGGGTTTGAGCCGCCAGCAAGGCTTGCGCATAAAACTGAGCCAACTGGCCTAAAGAGTGACCCGAATTAAATAAACCGGCGTTGAAAAAATACGGGCTTAAGCGACCCGACTTCACGGTGAACTCGCCAAAACGCAGCACACCCTGCTTAAGGGCAAAACGAACAAAACGTTGTCGAAAATCTGTATTGTCGGCCATAACTTATCAGACTAAAGTTGCGTTAAATAACCCTATTTGGGCAGTGCCCACTGGTAATCGATGGTGAGCGGCGCATGATCGCTAAACCATTCTTCTTTATATATGTTGGCCTGTTGTGCCGCCTGAGCAATGTCTGGAGTCGCAATTTGATAATCGATGCGCCAACCAACGTTGTTTTCTCGAGCACGACCACGATTACTCCACCAGGTGTAGGCCTCGCCACTTGCGTCGGGGTAAAGGTGGCGATAAACATCAACCCACTCTTGCTCGTCAAACACCTGCGTTAACCAAGCACGCTCTTCAGGCAAAAAACCGCTATTTTTTAAATTGCCACGCCAATTTTTAATGTCGATCTCATGATGAGCGATATTCCAATCGCCACAAATAATGACGGGCACACCCCGTTTACGTAAATCGTCAAGATGGCCATAAAAATGATCCATAAAGCGATATTTCACTTCTTGGCGATGGTCGCCGCTTGATCCGGAAGGCAGGTAGACCGAAATCACGACGAGTTCATCGTAAACCAGCTCGAGATAGCGTCCTTCTGAGTCGAATTCCTCGACCCCTAAACCGGCAATAATCTCGTTAGGTTCGTGCGGCGTATAGACGCCGACACCACTATAACCTCTGCGCTCGGCACAATGAAAATAGCCTTGATAAGGCCCTGGCGCTAGAATTTCATCGCTTAAGTCGGGCTCTTGGGCTTTTAATTCTTGTAAACAAATAAAGTCGGCTTGTTGTTCTTCGGCCCAAGGTAAAAACCCTTTACGGGCTGCCGCTCGAATTCCATTTAAGTTAAGGGAAATCACTCTTAGCATCGATACAACTCATTCCTTTTTATTAAATCGGTTTAATCTGTTATGCAGGTGAAACAAGCAAATAACTGCCTATTAAGCCGCCACGGTAGCATCTAGGGCGTTAATTTCTTGGCGCTTTAACCACAATAACCAGATGCCAGGCAAAGCAATAACTACCGTGAGCACAAAAAACCATGGCCAGCCAAAAGCTTCAACTAATGGCGGTGTTAAAGGCCCTGCTAAATAGGTACGGCCTACGGCCGACAAAGCCGAAAGCAAGGCAAACTGGGTGGCAGAGTAGCGCTGCTGACACATCGCCATTAAAAGGGCAACAAATGCAGCCGTTCCTAGGCCGCCACAAACGTTTTCTATGGCAACAACCACGGCCATTGACGCAATATGAGTGGGCGTTACTGCCAACACCCAATAGCCAAAATTTGAAACGGCTTGCAAAATACCAAACAATAGCAAAGAACGGTACAAGCCAATACGAGCCATAAAGGCACCGCCCGCCAACGCACCAACAACTGTCGCTGCTAGGCCAAAGATTTTATTGACCATGCCCACTTCTTCGGTACTAAAGCCAACACCACGAAGCAAAAACGTGGTCGACAGCGCGCCAGCAAACGCATCACCCAATTTATAAAGAACAATTAAAAGCAAAAGGCTAATTGCCCCTTGGCGGCTAAAAAATTCGGCTAAAGGCTCGACTACCGCTCTTCCCAATGTTTGCGGCGCTTTAACTACGTCTTCGGGTTCTGGCGCCAAAAGCGTTACCACGGTGAGCACCAACATCAAAACACCCATTAACACATAGGTATACGACCATCCGAGCCAGCCTCCGGCCAAAATTAATGCCAAACCGCCCGAAACAATCATGGCTAGGCGATAACCCAACACCTTAACCGCTGCCCCCGCAGCCCGCTCATGATCGCGCAAAACATCGGTGCTATAGGCATCGAACGCAATGTCTTGAGTAGCCGATAAAAACGCCACAACCACCGCTAAAAGCGCCAACCAGCCCAAATTACCAGACGGCGATGAGAAGCCCATGGCGATAATACAAACGCCTAACAACACTTGGCTAAGCAACATCCAGCCGCGGCGCCTGCCTAGCAGCGGTGGAACGTAGCGATCGATTAGCGGTGCCCAAAGAAATTTAAGCGTATAGGCTGTACCCGCCAAAGTTAAAAAACCGATGCTTTGTAGCGACACACCTTCGACAGTTGCCCACGCTTGCAGTGTGCCGCCGCTTAAGGCTAGCGGCAGGCCGCTTGCAAAACCTAAGAGTAAAAGAGGGAAGACACGTGGACTGAAGTAAACGTCGAGCGGCTTAATGATTGTTATCCCCGCTAGAAATTAGCCCCTAGTGGTGACTGAAAGCGATAAACGGCCAGTGTGCTGCGCCAGCCAGGAAAGAAACGGATTTCATTCTCGCCATTAAATGTTGCCGTGTCGATAATCTTTAACCCTAATTCGCCAGCTAAGTCTTCGAAATCGTTTAGAGTGCAAAGATGAATATTGGGTGTGTTGTACCACTGGTACGGCATTTGTCGTGTGACCGGCATGCGTCCGCGCAAAATCGATAAGCCGTGCGTCCAGTAGGCAAAATTAGGAAAAGACACAATGCCATAACGCGCTACCCTTGCCATCTCGCGCAGTATATGTTCGGTATTAAACATAGCCTGCAGAGTTTGCGACAACACAACGCAATCGAACTGCTGGTCGTCGAACAAGGCCAGCCCTTCTTCGAGGTTTTGCTGTATAACCCGAACCCCACGGCGTACCGAAGCAATAACTTTGTTGTCATTAACCTCGACACCAGCACCATCAACTTGTTTGGTATCGCGTAAATACGCTAATAACGTGCCGTCGCCGCAGCCTAAATCGAGCACTCGACTTCGAGGCTCGATCCAGCTTGCAATGCGCACCAAATCGGGGCGAATCTTTTTGGATTGTGTTTGAGGCGGCGTGAACTCGGTAGAAGCCGCAATAGCCTTACGTGCAGTCATGCCAATACCCCCGTGGTTTGTTGACGCTGAGCCAATCCTAAATCGTGGGCTATACGATCGTAATAGCCTTGCACCACAGCATGGTAGCGCTTGTCATCGAGTAAAAAAGCATCATGCCCATGCGGAGCATCGATTTCGGCGTAAGTAACAGGACGTTGGTTTTTTAATAATGCTTCGACAATTTCG
>DATGSD010000036.1:0-5027 GCA_035302965.1 Burkholderiaceae bacterium
ATTAACGACCTCGCGGCTATTAAAACGCACAACCCATTTATCATTAACGATATTGTGTTTGCTCGCGAGTTTGCGATCGATGCCAACAAAATGAATCGCTTTGGCTCTTCATTGGTATGGGGTCATCCGCAAGCGCCCATGGGGCTTCGGGCACTGGCCGAATTAATCGAAGAGCTGGTTATTGTTGGTGGCGGCTACGGGCTGTTCGTCGGCTGTGCTGCCGGCGACTCGGCCATGGCCACTATTATTAAGGTTGATGACAAAGGCTAAACTAATCAAGCCGGGCGGCTACATACCCACCCGTGGCGGCCTGGCCTTATCAAGCCATTCTGTAAAACTGCCAAACTACGCTTTGCTTCCAAAAAGCCACATCATCTCTAAATCGCGCTAACGATTCGGTGGCGTAAGCGTATCATGTCGCCACAAGCTGCGCCTCTAGCCATTAAAATTAAGTTAATTATGCGTTCTCAGTATCAAAAATTAGCGCGTGATTTTTATGATCGCGACACACAAACGGTTGCTCGCGAACTGCTAGGTAAATGGCTTATACGGCGCGAAGCGGGCGGTTTCCGTATTGGTCGTATCGTCGAAACAGAAGCCTATTTAGGCCCACACGATTTAGCGGCCCATTCGTCTAAAGGCCTCACCAACCGCACTAAGGCAATGTTTGGCCCGCCTGGCCATGCTTATGTGTATTTAATTTATGGCATCCATCACTGCATGAACGTCGTAACCGAGCCCGAAGGCAGCGGCAGCGGTGTTTTACTACGTGCCTTAGAACCCATCGAAAATATTAGCGACAACACCCGCGGCCCCGGTTTATTAACCCGCGCCATGGGCATTACCCGCAAAGACTATGGCCACGATTTGTGCAGCGATGATTTCTTCTTAGCCAACCCCAACAAAACCATGCCCTTCGAAATAGCCAGCAGCCCCCGAATAGGTGTTCGTTACGCTAAAGAGTGGGCCGACAAACCCCTACGATTTTTTATTGCGCACAACCCTTATGTTTCGGGCCCTAAAAAATACCATCCGCCGTTAAGCAGTTAATTTAATAAACAGTTAATTGTTTATGTTTTAAGTACCCATTGCCAGCTAAACCCTTTTACGACGTTTTACTCTAATCGGACGGGACATCGCTTTGTGGCAGGCTTTCGTCGGCTTGCTCCTCTTCGGTCTCTTTAAGAGCACGGCGACGAGCTTGTGCGCGCCGGTACTGGCTAACCGCTTGACCCAACGTGGGGTAAAACGTGTCTTCACCAAAATGCTCGTAAAGCCCAAAGCGCTTTAATTGATCTTTAACCGGATCTTTCATTGATGCAAAACACAAACGCACCTCGCGTTCTTGCAAGGCTTTGTCAAGTTCAAGCAGCATATCGGCCGCCGTTAAATCGACATTTGTGATTGGGTCAGAGGCCACCACCAGCCATTGGGTACGCGTTGTGGCGTTGTCGATTGCCTCTAAGACTAAATCGCGAAACCACTCGGCATTGGCAAAAAACAAAGGCGCATCCCAACGGAAAAGCAGCAAACCCGCTTGCACCCGCGCATCGGGGTAGCGGGTAAGGTCATGATAACCCTTAAGGCCTTTGACTCGCCCTAATATCGCGTAATGCGGTCGCCAGGCACGCCACAGAAACTGCACCATGGCAATAAAAATAGCTAAGCCGATGCCTTGAACAGTGCCTAAAATAATAACCCCAACAAAACACGACACTGACAACCAAAACTCGCCGCGCTCGAGACGGTACATCCGTTTTAAGGGCTCGAACTGCATAATGCTGTAGGAAACCACGACAACCACAGCCGCTAAGGCGCTTTCTGGTAATGATTTTAATAAGCCGGGCGCCAAGCTAATTAAGACTACGATAACCGCCGCCGCAATTAGCGCCGTTAACTGTGTTTTGGCACCAGAAGCAATAATAATTGGCGTGCGCGACGTGCTGGCAGCAACCGGAAAGCCCTGGAATAAACCGGTAATTAAGTTAGACGCACCAAGCGCTACCATTTCTTTATTGGCCAGATCGCGCCCCCCTTGGCCTTCCTTAGCAAAGCTGCGCGACAGTACGCTGCCTGACGAAAGTGAAAAAACGGCAGCAGCCAAACCGCCCATAAAAACAGCTGTTAAATCGGAAAACTCGACAATTGGAATTTCGAGGGTGGGCAAACCCGCTGGCAGCGTACCTAGCAGCGCCACACCGTATTTGTCTAGCCGAAATACGGCCCCGACTACGGTTGCTAAAACAACGGCAAGAAATTCGACTGGTACCAGGCGCCTCGGCCAAAACAGCATAAACAGCAAGATACCTACGCCAATTAATGATTCAACAAAATGGGCGTGACCGGCAAAAAGCGCCGTAACAAAATGAATAATTTGCGAGATGGCATTATCGCCATCAGACGCAATACCAAATAAGCCTGGCAATTGGCTAGCCATAACGGTAACCGCAATGCCATTGATAAAACCCGTGCGGATGGGCTGGGACAAAAGTTCGGTAATAAAGCCCAAACGCGCTAAACCAGCCAAAATGCAAACCACCCCCGAAACCAACGCCATTAGGCTGGCCAACATAATGGCATAGGCCGGATCGGAGTTGGAGGCATTCATTACCACCACTAAAATAATGCCAATTAAGGCCGAGCCAGGTGCGATAACCATGTGACGGCTAGGCCCAAAAATCGCGTACACAATAAATGGCACGATGGTGGCATACAAGCCGTAAACACCCTCTAGGCCAGCGGCAACGGCATACGCGACCCCCACTGGCACAGCTACCGCAGCCAACACTAAACCGGCCAGGACGTCGGCCATCAACCACTGTGGCTGATACGATGCCAATTGTGCAAGACCAGGTGTCCAGCGCAACCAGCGCTTGGCATAGCTACGGCTTCTAGAACGCCGAGCGGCGAATCTACGTCGCATAAACAGCGTCTCGTAAATGATGAGGATTGACCAAAATAGAGCTATCGACATCGGCAAGTTTTGTGCGACCACAAAACGCCATCGACAGGTCTAATTCGTTATGGATGATATCGAGTGCACGGAACACACCCGCTTCGGCGCCGGCCCCTAAGCCATATAAAAGAGCGCGACCAGCCAGCATGCCATGAGCTCCTAAAGCACGCGCTTTTAGCACATCTTGCCCAGAGCGTATTCCGCCATCGAATAGCACTTCGATGGCGTTGCCAACCGCGTCCGCAATAATGGGCAGGGCGGCAATAGAAGACGGCGCGCCGTCGAGTTGGCGCCCTCCATGGTTGGATACGACCAAAGCGTCGGCGCCACTTTGTACCGCGAGCTTGGCATCGTCAACATCCATAATGCCTTTTAAAATTAACTTGCCCGGCCATTGACGCCGAACCCAATCGACATCATCCCAAGACAAGGTAGGGTCGAATTGCTGATTGGTCCAGGCGGCTAAAGAAGACATGTCGCTCACGCCCTCGACGTGACCCACAATATTGCCAAAGCTGCGACGCTTAGTACCCAACATCGCCATACACCACTGCGGTTTTAAAGCCAGGTTTAACCAGTTTTTAAGGCTGGGTTTGGGTGGCACCGACAAGCCATTTTTTATGTCTTTATGGCGTTGGCCCATCACTTGCAAATCGAGCGTTAAAACCAAGGCCGAACAAGCCGCATCAACAGCGCGCTGTATGAGGCGCTCCATGAAGCCGCGATCACGCATCATATAAAGCTGAAACCAAAATGGCGCCGAGGTGTTAGCCGCAATGTCTTCTATCGAACAAATACTCATTGTTGATAAGGTAAACGGCACACCGAAGCGCTCGCAGGCTTTGGCTGCATGGATTTCACCATCGGGCCACACCATACCTGTTAAGCCTGTGGGGGCAAACGCAAGCGGCATGGTATACGGCTGGCCTAATAAGGTGCTTTTTACGCTGCGTTGCTCGATATCAATAGCCACCCGTTGCCGGAATTGCAACTGCGCAAAATCGCTTTCATTCGCGCGATACGTTTTTTCCGTCCACGAGCCGGTATCGACATAGTCGTAAAACATTGCCGGCAAGCGCCTACGCGCACGCAGGCGCAAATCTTCAATGCAAGTCATGGTAGACAGCTCAGTCACGCGAAAAGCTCCTGAAGTAATCGATAAAACCGATGCCAACGCCCCGTAAGGCGAACGAAACGGAGAGCGCCGGCCAAAAGGCCTGTCGAATGGTAGCAACCCACCTCTCGGCCGACAAGTACAGCGCCGGCTAGCAAAACCGATTGTATTGCGGAAAACCGCAGGGCAAAGGAAGCCGACCACGGACTAAAGTGGCTCTGCCGTTCTAACCCTTGAAACAGTCATAGGCAGCGTACTAGTATTTAGGACGATGTGTGTCCACGGCCTATTCGTATGTCTGGCGGCGTATTCGTAAGGCTTGGGCAAGCGGAACAAGACGAAACATAGTAGCGCTTGCTAACGTTTTAATACGGTTTAAAAATCCGATAAGTGATCTACCGAATTCGCAAACACCGCCAAAGCTCGGCTACCGTCCCACCAAATAACGCGCGCAACTTGCACACGACTAGCAATTTCTAGAGCCTGTACTGCGTCGCTTTCAATAAAATGAGTGTGCCCCTGCTGCAAAACCGTCTCGGCCTTATATTGTGCGGTTTGTTCAACGGTATAACGCACAGGATCGCGCATAGTTAATTGGCCGGCAAAGCCGTGTTGGTCTAACCAGCGTTGCGTGCGCTCTCTATCTTGTTCGGGGCGCCCAGTAATAATCGGAAAATTACGTACATCTACCTGCGGCAAAACGGCAAACGGCTGCAACTGGTCGCGCCGTTGCAAGGCCTGCTCAAGATTACTTAAATAATCGGCGTCGGGGATGTCGGGCAATAAAATACCATCGAGATCAATCGCCCACGACGCATATTCGTATTCAGGGCGGCTGGGTTGATTGTTGGTTTGGCTAAAAGCTGGCGTAATCGCCTCGCGCTCCCACGGAAACCACGCTCGGGACAGGCTGGGCATTTCTACCCCATAATTGGGCTTAAGCCGCGACTCGTCATC
>DATGSD010000037.1:0-4173 GCA_035302965.1 Burkholderiaceae bacterium
CCCAGAACGCGCGCCGGGTTGGCGGATGGTTTGATACATCAAATCTTCAAATACGGCCCGACTGCGTTTAAAACCCGCCGTATTAACGTTGGCTAAGTTGTTAGAAATCACATCCATATTGGTTTGCTGTGATTCCAACCCTGTTTTTGCAATCCATAAAGAACGTATCATCGACGTAACCTTATCGTTAGGTGTTTATTAGGCCTTGCTTAATTAAAAACAAAGCAAGGCCAATTGTTTAAGTTCGTTCAACAAACAACTGCTGTCTTTAAGCAATTTATGCTTTCTGTCAAAGGCAATTAAATAACTAAGCACAAGCTAGTAGCCAATTGATTTAACACCTTAATGACCACTTGCTAGTATCGAATTGGCCCGCTCGGCATTGCTGCTTGCCTGCTGAATAACCTTCATTTGCGTTTCGAAATGGCGGGCATTTTGAATTAAACCCACCATGGTTTGCGCCACGCTGACATTGCTTTTCTCGAGAAAACCAGACACGACGCCTACATTTTCGTCGGCTGCTACATAGGCGTTATCGGCCATACGAAAATACCCATCGTCACCGCGTCGCAACTGCTGCAAGTCGGGGTTGACCAGCTTGAGCCGGCCGACTTCTTGAATATCGCTAGGGTTATCGCCGGCACCAATAGCTGAAATCGTGCCATCAGCCCCAAAAGTTACTGAACCACGCTCGGGGATTTCGATAGGCGCATCGTCAATCGACAAAACCCAATGGCCGTTTGAGCTAACCAGCTGGTTATTGGCATTAACGGTAAATTCTCCTGCCCGTGTAAAAACTTGCTCGTCGCCTTTTTGAACGGTAAACCAACCCTCTCCTCGAATGGCTAAATCGAGCGGTCGGCCTGTTTCATTGAGCACACCTTGGGCAAAGTTGCTACCTGGAGTGGTGCTTAACGAGGCGACTCGGGTGACTGGTGTGTCGGCAGAACGCACATAAACCGAACGCTGCAGGGCAAGCTGCTCACGAAAACCCGTCGTTGTGGCATTGGCTAAATTATTAGAGATGGTGGCTTGCTGCTCGAGAACTCGAGCGGCGCCACCCCCTGCCGTATAAATAATGCGATCCATGAAAAAACCGTGCCTAGCGTAAGGAAATTAGTGTTTGCAAGACTTGGTCTTGAGTCTTGATGGTTTGCGCATTCGCTTGGTAGGTGCGCTGCGCGATAATCATATTGACCAACTCTTGGCTCATGTCGACGTTAGATTCTTCAAGAGCACCGCCTTTAATTAAGGCCAAACCATTGGTACCCGGACGGCCTAAGATTGCTTGGCCCGACGCGCCAGTTTCGGCCCAGGCATTACCCCCTACTGGTTGTAAGCCTTGTAAATTATTAAAGTTGGCGAGCGCTAAGTAACCCACAGTTTGCGATTGATCGTTGGTATAACGCGCAACCACGGCGCCATCGTTATTGATTGATAAGCCAACGTACTCGCCGGTGGCATACCCATTTTGGGTAAAGTTTGGCGCAAAAGGCCCACCAAACTGCGTGCTACCGTTATAACGAACTGTCATTTCTAAGGGTGCAGCAGGCGAACCAGTACCCGCACCGGGCTGAGCAAATTCGACATCCACACTGGCGGGGCTAATTAGTAAACCATTGCTGTCGAAACGCATTTCAGTGGCACCATCGGCAGGGGCCGTTAATGCTTGCCCATCTAAACGATAGTTAACATCCCAAACACTTTCGTTACCAACATCTGGTCTTTTTACAAAATACTGCACAACCTGGTGGGCATTACCTAAAGAGTCGTAAACCGTTATCGGTAACGAGTGCGTATAGGTATCGGCGTCATCAGGATCGAATGCGACCCCAGCCGCAATCACGTCGGCATTGGCGTCGAGGTTTGTTTTAGTGCTTAGTTCAGAGGTTGCCCGTGGGCTGATATTACCCGTCGGTACTTGCAAGGCAGTTGGCGTTGTGCTGTCGCCTAAATAACCGGTTAAGCGATGCCCTTGCGCATTGACAATGTAATTGTCTTTATCGGCAAAAAACTCGCCATTGCGTGTGTATAAGCTCGCGCCATTGGGGTCTTGCACCCGGAAAAAACCATTTTCTCCATCAATGGCGATATCGAATTGCCCACCTGTATCGCGAATGTTCCCGCCGCTAAATTTTTGATTAACTGCTGCTACCTGCACCCCTAAGCCAACACGGGATGTGGCATAAACATCGGCAAAGCTCGGTGCCGACGATTTGAAACCGACCGTACCCGAGTTGGCAATATTATTGCCAATAATATCGAGCTCTTGAGCGGCCGCGCCTAAACCACTTAACCCTTGACCGAAGGCCATGATCCACCTCTTTTAAAAAAGCTGCTTGGCAGCAATTACGAAATTTGTTGAACGTCGTTTAATAAATAAAATTTTGGTTTGAGCAAACTAAACGGTTTACTGGTTTACATAATTTGTCGAATGTCATTTAAGGAATAGCTACCTGCCAGGCCGAGTTCAATTTTTAAACCCGCCGACGAATACGCCACACTACTTACCGTGCCCGACGTTAAAACCTCGGCCGGCACAGGCTGGCCCTTTGCATCAGAAGCCTTTACTTGTGCAGTGTAAGCGCCGTCATTAAGCGGCTGGCCATTATCGGCTAAACCATCCCATTGCAACGAAACTACGCCAGCCGCCTGCGGATCGAGCTCTAATCGTCGTACCGCCGCCCCACTAGCATCATGAATGGTTACCACTACGTTTTCGGCAGGCGCAATAAATTCAAGCCCAAAAGGCGTGGCGCTTTTGCTAATTTGGCCGTCAACGTCTGTGCTGCCCAAAGCAATTTTTTCGCCTGGCACCAAAACTTGCTTACCGATTAAGTTGGCCGCCTGCATCGACTGCGACAAGTCCATCTGGCCTGAAAGGGCCAGCAAGGTATCGTTTAAGCGATTAATGCCATCAACCGTTGATAATTGCGCAATTTGCGACGTTACGCCTTCGTTATCTAGTGGGTTTAATGGGTCTTGATTACGCAACTGCGTCACTAAAAGCGTTAAAAATTGCTCTTGTGTGCCTGCTAAAAGGCTATTTTCGCCTGCCCGAGAAGCAGCGGCTGCATTCGTTAGCCCTGTATTTCCGGTCGCCAAAATGCTGTTATTCATAATGACCCTTTATTGCCCAATACTTAAGGTGCGCGTCATCAGGCTTTTTGTCGTGTTAATTACTTCAATATTGGCCTGGTACGAACGCGACGCTGCAATCATATTGACGGTTTCGGCAACCACATCAACATTTGGCATTTCGACATAGCCCTCGGCGTTGGCCATCGGGTTTGACGGGTCGTACTGCAGCTTGGTTGGCGCACTACTTTCAGTAACCTCGGCCAGCTCGACCCCCGCTACCGGATAGCCTCGACTATTCTCGATAGGCCGTACTTTAAACACCGCTTGTAATGCTCGGTAGGGTTGGCCATCGGGCCCGGTAACGCTATTGGCATTCGCTAAGTTGCTAGCCGTGATATTCATGCGTTGCGACTGGGCCAATAAAGCCGAACCCGCAATTTGGAAAATACTTGACGACATCGGCTGTCCTTTATGGCTGCAAAGCGGCCATCAGCGTTTTAATTCTTTGCGAAATAATGCTGATATCGGCCTGATAGTTGAGGGTATTTTGGGCAAACTGAGTACGCTCGACATCCATGTCGACGGTATTCCCATCTAGGCTTGCCTGGCTAGGTACGCGATATGCCAACGATGGGCTTTGAGGTAGGGCTGCGCTTGCCGGTATATGCCGCGCCGAAGTCAAGGCCAATTGCGTTTTCGCGGTTACGTTTTTATTTTCTAAAGCATTGTTTAAGGCTTGTTTGAAATCAAAATCGCGTGCTTTAAAGTGCGGTGTATCGGCGTTAGCAATATTTGTGGCCAACACTTGCTGGCGTTGCTCTCGAACGCGTAGCGCGGTTTGATAAAATTGAAGGTCTTGACTGATGCGATCCATAGGCTGCACAAACTAATTTGGGCATACCGCTACATTTTGCGGTTTTATTTCTAACGAGACTTCATCGTAAAACGCAAAGGCAACACTAAACACAGAAATAAGCCAATAAACGGGGGGTAGTTCTAGTCTTGCACCCATCTAGGCCATTTTAAAATTCGCTTATGCTCGCCATGCTTGTTCGTTTCGCCCCCCTATTTAGTTTTGCTGTTGTTGCATTT
>DATGSD010000038.1:0-10947 GCA_035302965.1 Burkholderiaceae bacterium
CTGTGTGGTTGCAGAGGAGTTGTGTAGATGCAGAGATGCTGTGTGGTTGCAGAGATGCTGTGTGGTTGCAGAGATGCTGTGTGGTTGCAGAGGAGCTGTGTGGTTGCAGAGGAGCTGTGTAGCTGCAGAGATGCTGTGCAGTTAGAGAGGTGTTGTACGGTTACAGTAGGGCTGCGCAGTAATAGAAATGCCGTGGTTTAGAAATGCCGTTTCACTATAGAAACACGTGGTTTTTTGCGTGTTTAGTTAATGCTATTTTATAGCGGCAAAAAACAAGACCGTAGAAAACAAAAAAGCCCTTGATTAACAAGGGCTTAAATGTGCTTTATGGCGGAGTGGACGGGACTCGAACCCGCGACCCCCGGCGTGACAGGCCGGTATTCTAACCAACTGAACTACCACTCCGTGAAGTGATTGCTACCCAAAAAGATGGGTGGCGTCCCCTAGGGGATTCGAACCCCTGTTGCCGCCGTGAAAGGGCGATGTCCTAGGCCTCTAGACGAAGGGGACTAAGAACTGCAAGCGCGGCTAGTATACCATGTTTAGCGTGTTGTGCAAGTTAGCACAAGTGGCGCTGATAAACCTGCCGTTTTGCCAGTCGTTTTGGTGGAGGTAAGCGGGATCGAACCGCTGACCTCTTGCATGCCATGCAAGCGCTCTCCCAGCTGAGCTATACCCCCAAAACCAGCTAAATGCTTATAAAGCTGATCTGGCAAAGAATCGAAATTATGCACCATTTTTTTAATTTGTGCAAGTGCGAAGTGTTTTTGTCTAAAAAGCATTGTTTATTTGCGCATGCGACGCGCAAGGGCGGCTAATAGAAATAGCAATGACCAAACGATAACCGGCCAATTACCCCATTGCACATAGGGCGTTATGCCGCTTGTTCCTTGAACTTCGACATCGAGCACGCCAACGCTGTGTGCTGGTAATACCGCTCTGATGGCACCGTTTGGGTCGATGGCAGCGGTCATGCCCGTGTTGGTTGAGCGCAGCATGGGGCGCGCGGTTTCAATAGCCCGCATGCGCGAAATTTGGAGGTGTTGCCCGAGGGCGAACGAATCGCCGAACCAGCCGAGGTTGCTGATGTTGACAAGGATGGTGGCACTTTTTGCGGGATTGTTAGCAGAACGCACCGCGGCAATAATTTCTTCGCCAAAAACGTCTTCGTAACAAATGTTTGGGGCAACGAGTTGGTCGTTTATGGTGAATGGGGTTTGCCCCAGTTCACCGCGATCAAAATCGCCTAAAGGGATGTTTAGGGCGTTTACAAACCAACGAAAACCAGCGGGTATAAACTCACCAAAAGGCACTAAGTGATGTTTGTCGTAACGACCATCGGCCTGGCCGTCGAAAAGCCGTTCAAGGGGTGTATCGCCGGACACAAGTAGGGCGCTGTTGGTATAGTGCAGCGATTGATCGGCATCGTCTTTGCTGGAAGATTTTATTGGTGCTCCCATTAGTAGGGATGCTTGGTGAGCTTTAGCAATTGATTGCCAGCGCAGCCACACTTGGCCTGGGTAGGCATCTTGGAACAAAACCATAACGGTTTCTGGCAACACGATGAGTTCAGGCTCGGCTCCCGCTGTTTTCGGCGGTAAATTAGCCAGCTGCATATAGGTGTCTAAGCCCTGCTGCATTAGCTGGGGGTCAAACTTCTCTGATTGGGGGATGTTGCCCTGGGTTAAGCGCACCAAAAGGGGGGCACCAATGGGTTGTGACCACTGCCGATGTTGCAGGCCCCAGCCGGCTATAAATAAGGCGGCTGCGCATAATACGGCAAAGGCGGCTGATCGGTCGTTTGGCGTGCCTTGCGCGCGAACAACTAAGGCCAAGCTGCAAGCCAGAAAACCAATTAGCCAATTTAAGCCGTAAACGCCCACAAGAGGCGCCCAGCCGGCTAAGAAGCCATCGACATGGGCATAGGCGCTGTTTAACCACGGTAGGCCGGTAAAAAGCGTTCCGCGAAGCCATTCGACCAAAGCCCAAGCCGATGCCCACACAAAAGCGTTGTAAAAAAGCCCAGCAGCTTGCTCATCGCTTGGATAGGGAGCAAGCCAGCGCGCTAAGAGCGTGAAAACAACTAGGTAAACGGCCAAACCCAAACCTAAAAGAGCAACCGCTCCGCCAGCTAGGGGTTCGGCAAGGCCGCCATAGCGATGCAAGCTAATAAAAACCCAATACAGGCCAGTACTAAAATGACCAAAGCCGAAAAATAAGCTGTGGTAGATGGCTTGCTTTGTGTGGCGCGCCCCCAGTAGGCAGTAAAACAAAAAAGCCAGTCCGGCTATTTGCAACCAGGGCAAAAACCATGCAGGAAACGGGTCGGGCGCAAAGGCTAGGGCACTTAGCGCTCCCACGACTAACAAAGCCAGTGAAATTAGCCAATGTGAGTGTTGAGAGTGTGTCAATTAGGAAACCGGTGTAAGCGTTGAAAGTAAGCTAGCAGAATGCCGTTTAACTGGCAGCGCTTGCCGTTGAGCTATCGGGGGTTTCGCGCTGGACATGCACCCACAAAACGCGCTTGGCATCGGCGCCCACAACGGTAAGGTCGAGGCCTTCTGTTTGAAGACGGTCGCCGCGCCGTGGTATGCGCCCTAGCTCGGCAGTAAACCAACCCCCTAGGGTGTCGTAGTCGTCGTTTTGAAGAAGACAACCAAAGGCGTGGTTAAAGTCGTCGATTTCGGTAATACCCATGGCTCGCCAGCTGTTATTTCCCATGCGGAAAATAGTTTGCTGTTCGTCGTCATCGTATTCGTCTTCGATTTCGCCAACGATTTGCTCGAGAACGTCTTCCATAGTGACCAAACCCGAGGTGCCGCCATGTTCGTCGATAACAATAGCAAGGTGGTTACGGCTGCTACGGAAATCGTGAAGAAGGACGTTAAGGCGTTTGGTTTCGGGGATAAAAACCGGTGGACGAACCAGGGCGCGAAGCTCGATGTTTGGGTTGGTAATGGTTAGCAGCAAATCTTTAGCTAGTAAGATACCAACGACGTTGTCACGATCACCTTCGTAGACTGGAAAGCGCGAATGCCCGCTATCGATGATTTCTGGGAGCAGTTGAGCCGCCGGAACATCGATGTCGAGCATTATCATTTTGGAGCGTGGCACCATAATGTCGGCGACGGTTTGATTGGCGACTTCGAGTGCCCCAGACAGCATCGAATAAGCGTCGTTATCGAGAATTTGACGCTGATGTGCGGTGTCGAGGATGGCTTTGATATCGTCGCGATCGGCGGGATCAGGACGAATAAGTGTGGCCAAGCGAGCGAAGAAATTTTTAGGAGTTTGTGTCGCGGGACGCGATTCAGATTCTGAGTTATCGGATTCTTGCATTGCCCAAAAGGACGGATTCCAGAGTTAAAAACTTTAGCATAACCGAAATCGTTGAATTTTGGCTAAGCATTTTCTTGCGCGGCGTTAACGCTTTACTGGTAAGGATTGGCAATAGCGAACGATGCCAAAACTTGTATTTCAAGGGTTTCCATAACGTCGGCGGCTTCATCGCTTTCGTGATCGTAGCCAAGCGCATGTAAAACCCCATGAATTAATAAATGAGCCGCATGATTATCGAGTGTTTTACCTTGTTCAGCAGCCTCTTGGGTCAATACGGGTAGACACAAAACAATATCGGCATGTAAATACTCATCGGGTGTTGTTCCGTACGGAAAGGTTAATACATTGGTGGCGTAGTCGCGCTGTCGATAATCGGTGTTTAATTGACGTGCTTCGTCTTCGTCAACCAAACGTACGGTTAGTTGTAGTCCTTTTATGTCGAGAGGATCTGCCTGGTGGGCGGCTTCGAGAGCATGCCGTGCCCATTGCTGAAATTGGGCGCGCGACAGTGTGGGCGCCTCGGTCGCGTATTGAATAGCTAAAGACAGCTCAATAGCCACGAGAAGGTGACCTTTGTTCGTAGGCGTCGACAATGCGTGCAACCAGAGGGTGGCGCACAACGTCGCGGCTGGTAAATTCGGTAAATGCAATACCGGGAACTGCTTGCAGCACTTGTAAGGCATGAGTAAGGCCACAGGCTTGGTTGTGCGGCAAGTCGATTTGCGAAGGGTCGCCGTTAACCACTGCTTTGCTACCAAAGCCAATTCGGGTTAGAAACATCTTCATTTGTGCTGGCGTGGTGTTTTGGGCCTCGTCTAAGATGACAAATGAATGATTTAAGGTGCGACCACGCATATAGGCAAGCGGGGCTATTTCGATGGTTTGTTTCTCGAACAGGCGTTGCACCCTTTCGAAACCCATTAAATCGTAGAGGGCGTCGTATAAAGGCCGTAAATATGGGTCGACTTTTTGTGACAAATCGCCGGGCAAAAAGCCAAGGCGTTCGCCAGCTTCAACCGCTGGCCGGGTAAGCACTAAGCGTTGCACCGATTCGCGCTCGAGTGCATCGATTGCACAGGCGACTGCTAACCAGGTTTTGCCAGTACCAGCTGGGCCAACACCAAAACTAATATCGTGTTGCAAGATGTTGTTAAGGTATTGGCGCTGCCTGGGGGTGCGAGGGCGTAAGTCGCTACGCCGATTTCTTAAAATTAGGTCGGCACTAGGGTCGTCGATGGGTGGCAGCTCATCGACCTCGTTGTTGGCTTGCGAACGGCCGATGCCAAGCTCGACCAGGCCTAATTGGATGTCGTCGATAGAGAGCGCTTTATGCACGGCGCCCCGATGAAACCATTTTAGTGCTTCAGCTGCTTCTTTGGCTTGTTTGCCTTTAATGGTTACGCGGTCGCCGCGTCGATTAATTTCGACGTTTAGGCTTTTGGCGAGTTGGCGTAAATTATCGTCGAGTGGGCCGCATAAATTGGCTAAATGTGTATTGTCGCCGTCTAAAACAAGGGTAGTGGTTTCGGTATCGGTGGCCATGTAGTTAAGCGTGGTTATCGAGAGGGGTAGAAAGACCGGTTAATTCGCCTTTAAGGCTATTTGCTTTGGCTTTAGTAATACGAACTTCTACCATTTGCCCGATTAAACGCCGGTGGGCCGGAAAGTTAACCACGCGGTTGTTTTCGGTACGGCCACGCAGCTCGGCCTTATCACGTTTAGAGTGTCCCTCGGCTAAGACGCGTTGTACGCTGCCTATCATCGACTGACTAATGGCTTGCGCCTGCGAATTAACAAGCTCTTGGAGGCGGTAAAGCCGCTCGAGCTTGGCTTCTTTGCTGACATCGTCTTCGAGGTCGGCAGCAGGCGTGCCGGGTCGGCGTGAATACACAAAAGAAAATGATTGGTCGAAGCCAACGGTTTCGATAAGGTCGAGGGTTTTTTGGAAATCGGCCTCGGTTTCGCCCGGAAACCCGACGATGAAATCGGAAGACAAGGTGATGTCGGGGCGAGCTGCTTTAAGGCGTCGAATAATTGATTTGTATTCGAGGCTGGTGTAGCCACGCTTCATGGCAGCAAGAACCCGATCGCTACCCGACTGCACAGGCAGGTGCAAAAAGGGTGCTAATTTAGCTAGCTTGGCATGGGCTTCGATAAGCCGTCCAGTCATTTCTTTGGGGTGCGACGTGGTGTAGCGAAGCCGCTCGATGCCCGGAATTTCGTGGATGTATTCGAGCAGCATGGCAAAATCGGCAATTTCGCCCGAAACACCAGTGGGCCCCCGATAGGCGTTAACGTTTTGCCCTAAAAGGGTAATTTCTTTAACCCCTTGGTCGGCGAGATCGGCAACTTCGATTAAAACGTCGTCGAACGGCCGCGAGACTTCGGGCCCGCGGGTATAGGGAACAACGCAAAAGCTACAGTATTTGCTGCAGCCTTCCATAATAGAAACATAGGCACTGTATTTTTCGACACGGGCTGGTGGTAGGTTGTCGAACTTTTCGATTTCTGGAAAGCTAATATCGACTTGTGGCCGACCAGTGCGTTTGCTTTCTTGGATAAGTGTCGGTAAGCGATGCAGGGTTTGCGGGCCAAAGACGACATCGACATAAGGGGCGCGGCTAACAATGGCCTGGCCTTCTTGGCTGGCAACACATCCGCCCACACCAATGACTACATCGGGGTTTTGTTCTTTAAGTGAACGAACACGTCCGAGATCAGAGAACACCTTTTCTTGGGCTTTTTCGCGCACAGAACAAGTGTTAAACAAAATAACATCAGCGTCTTCAGGTGTAGACGTGAGTTCTAAACCATTAGATTCGTGCAAAACATCGGCCATTTTTTCGGAGTCGTACTCGTTCATTTGGCAGCCGAATGTTTTTATATAGAGTTTGCGAGGTTTGGTGCTTTGACTGGGGTTGGGTATAACGGTAGGGGCAGAGTGTGGAGCTTTTGACATAATAATTGGCCGAAACGGGTTTATATCCCGGGGGCAGTTAAAAAATGCAAATTGTACCGCAATAATGATGCGGCGGTGCTTATTGTGCTAGCTTAAAGGCCGGTTCGGCTGTAGCGTCGGTGCACCCATTGAGCGGTTGAGTCGAGGGTTAAGCCAAGTGCGCCGATAAGCAAAATAACAGCCATTAACTCGGAATAAGCCAGGCGATCGCGTGTATCTAAAATAAAATAACCCAATCCGGAGCTAATGCCCAGCATTTCGCACGGAACGAGAACAATCCAAATGACGCCAATAGCAAGGCGTACGCCTGTAAGAATATGGCCCAAAACACCGGGAAGCACCACATGGCGCAGGGTTTCCCAGCGCGTGGCGCTTAGGCTGCGTGCCAAGCTACGCCATTGTGGGTTTAACTGACGCACACCGGCAGCCGTATTCAAGATAATTGGCCATACTGCCGCAAAGCTTAACAAGAAATAAATAGGGGCGTCACCGACACCAAATAGCATAACGGCTATCGGCATCCACGAAAGCGGCGAAATCATGCGCAAAAACTGAAAGGCTGCGCTTGTACTCTTATCGAGGGCTTGTGAACTACCAACGGCCAAACCAATGGGCACCCCAAGTGCTAACGCAATCGCCAAACTGACAGCCACTCGCTTCATGCTCATGAAGGCGTGCCAGCCTATCGTATTATTACTAATTAATTGATAGAGGCTATCGATAGCCTCTAATGGACCCAGCGCCGCAGCTAGTAAAAACGATTGCTGTAAATAATAAATACCGAGTGCCCAGAGCGCTATTAAGGCGCCGATACCTATTAAGGCCAAGCCTAGGCGCGATTTGATAAATTGCGCCGATAAAACCGCCATCATGCCTTGGTCTCCAACACCTCGCTTCGCTCTAAATTGTTTGGTAGCCCAAACGCGCTGGGGCCACCGAGTTGTTTGATGGCTTCTCGGACAAAGCGGTCGTCGACCAAATCGTTAACAACAAAACTGGGGTCGAGCTCGTTTAAAAAAGCATTTTGCCCCAAAACTACGGTTGACTTCAGTTCCTCAAGCAATTTTTGGGTGTAACTGGGATAAGGAAAAGGCTGGAAGTCGATGCGTTTGTCTCCCCAATCGGGGTGCACAATGGCGCCCGCCTCTTGATGGGCTTGACGCTGAGTTGGGTCGGCGACCAGCACATCGGCTAAAACGTCATAATCGTGGGGAGTGTAACGGTTGCTGCCTTTATTGGATAAGATTTCTGCCGTCTCAGCACGATTATCTTGTATCCACAATTGGGCTTGCGCCAAACTAGTGACCACATTTTGAACCCATTCAGGGCGTGTCTGTAAATCGCGTTCGCTCATCATGACGACGCAGCAGGCGTGATCTTTCCAGACATCGTCCGTAAAGCGCAAAATTTTCCCAATACCTCGTTTTTCGGCTAAGGCGTTAAACGGTTCCGCCACAATATATCCGGCGATATGTCGATTTGCTAAAGCAGGCACCATATCGGAAGGTGCCATCACCACAAGCTTGGTTTGTGCTGCATTAGGCTCGCCCTGAGCAATGGGTTCGAGGCCGTGAGCGCGCAGCAATTGTTGTAAAACCACATTGTGTATGGAATACCAAAAGGGTATGGCTACGGTTGTTCCGCCTAAATCGGCGATGTCGTTAATGGTTTCTTGCACGGTTAATGCCGAGCCACCCGTGTGGTTCCAGGCCACAATTTTTGCTTTAGCGCCACTACCGTAACGAGCCCAAATCGTCATGGGCGCCAACATATGAACAATGTTCACTTGCCCGGCCATAAAGGCTTCCACGATTTGCGCCCAACTACGAAACAAAATGGGCTTTTCGACCTCAACGCCCTGTTGTTCAAACAAACCTTGATGGTGGGCGATTAACAAAGGCGTTGCATCGGTAATTGGTAGGTAGCCAATGCGTAAGGGTTCCTTGTTTTGTGCGCGCAGTTTATTTGGAAACGATGACAGCGCACCTAAAGCGGGTACTAGGGTTGCGAATTTAAGTAGTTCACGACGCCGACTAAAACCAGCGTCAAAATCAGAGCTAAATGTCATGAGAACTCTCGACGATAAGAAGACGGTGACACAGCCAAACAAAGTGGCAGAAAATAAAGGGCAAAGCGCGTTTGCCCTTGTGAAAAAGCTTAAAACTATTTGGAAAAACCCAAGCCTGCTTAAGCGGCAACCGCCAAGGAGGTGCGCCTTCGTGTGCTGAGTGCCTCAAGATGACTCAGAATTTCTTGCCTTAAGCTGCGGTTGTTGTGTATGGCTTCTTTAAAACTGACACTCAAGGGTGGGCTTTGCCTGCTCGTGGTGGGCGCGACAGAACCGCTATTTAGTTTGGTTTCGCCAGTTATAGGATGGCACTTGGTTTTGGCCGTGCTGCCGTTGCTTGTGTGCCCAAGCGGATTCGTCGATGGAGTTGGCTTAACGGTTTGCCATTCTCCAACTAAGCAGCTGGGCTGGCCGCCAATAAGTACGATGCGGTCGGCGACAATTAAGGCTTCGTCGATGTCATGCGTCACTAAAATTGCCGCAGTATTATATTTGGCGCTAAGGCTTAGCAAGCGGGCTTGCATATCACGCCGTGTAACTTCATCAAGTGCGCTAAATGGCTCATCGAGCAAGAGAATTTCAGGTCGTCGTGCTAGCGTTCGCGCTAAAGATGTGCGCTGTGCCATGCCGCCAGAAAGTTCCTCTGGATAGCGTTTGCGGGCCGAAAACAAATCAACATCTTGAATCGCTGCAGCGGCACGAGCATGAATTTCGGCCTTGCTTAGCTTGCGCTGGTGCTTAAAGTTCATACCAAAACGAACATTTTCCTCTAGGGTTAGCCACGGTAATAAGCACGGGTCTTGAAAAACAAAACCAAGCCGCGGGTGTGGCCCCTTTAGCGTTTGATCGCCAATTTTCACATTACCCTCGCAAGCGGCTTGCAGACCAGCCAAAATACGTAGCAACGACGACTTACCGGCACCACTTGGCCCTAGTAAGGCGATAATTTCGCCCTTGTCTACCGTTAGCTCGATATTGCTTAATACTTCCTGACGCGTTTTACCTTCTTGGTAACTAAGGCTGATGCCGTGTGCACTTAACAGTGGGCTGTCGAGACGGGAGGTATCTGTGTTTTTAGCCATGGCGCAACCTTAAGGCGTTTGTGGGTGTAACCCAGCAAGTGAGTTATGGCGTTTACCACCTGGCTCGGTGGTTCGGCTGTTAAGCGGTTCTTCTAATTGCTGGATTTCTTTACGCAAATGCTTTAATGCTGGCGTCACAATGGCAACAAATAACGCTTCACGTTGTAATCGTTGTGCGGGGTGGCTCGCTAAATAACCGGCCGCTCCGGCATGTAAGGCGGCTGAGCGAGACGCTTTTAAAGCGAGTTCAGTACTTGCTAGGCGCAGCTTTAGAATGGCTAGCAAGTCGGCCTTTCCGTGGTCAAGCAAATGCGCTTGTTGAGAAATTTTTAAGCGCAAGGCGTGATATTGCTGCTGTATGACGGTTTCTTGATCATCGAGGTAAGCGTTAATTGCCGCGCTACGCTTGTTGCTGTGCCGAATAATGGCTAAAGCACTGGCGATAGCACCTAGGCCCATTGATGTTTGGCTTAGAACAAAGCCGGGCTTAATTTTTTGTATATAGTTGGCAAATTCTTTTGGCTGGGCCAACACTTGTTCATCAGGGATAACAACATCTTTAAAATGTAAGCCAAGGGTTTGCGTGCCATTCATGCCAGCAAATTCGGGGCAAGCCCGCAGCGTTAAACCCGGCGTATCACCGTGTACAGCAAACATAATGTAGCCATTGTCATCGGCAGCGGCCGCTACGATGGCTAGGTGATCTTTAGCAATATTGGAAACCCAAGGCAAAGCGCCCTGCACCACAAAATGATTGTTCTTTCGGCGTGCCCGCAAATGGATTTTTTCGATGCCGGCTAAATGCTTAACGGTGTTCGACATCCCGGTGCCCGCTAGCAATTGGCCTTGTGCAACGCTTTTCAGATAACGCTTTTGGGCAAGTGTATTTTCAGTTTGGCGTAAATACCAAGCACATGCAGCTTGACACCAAACCAGAAACGCCGTTGAGCCGCAAACCGAGCCAACCGTTTCACCGATTGTAATTTGCTGCCCTAAACCTAAACCGGTACCACCAAGTTTTGTCGGGATTGCAGCAGCAAAGCCACCATGCGCGCCCAGCTGCTGCATAAATAGCTTGGGATAATAGCCCTCGGCATCGATGCGCTGAGCTAGTGGAGCCAGTTGTTGGTGAATAAGTGTTTCAAGGCTTGCTGAATCGCCAGCTAGCTTGGTGGCGGAACTCATAGTCGAGTCTCCTAGTGGTGCTTCTTGAAGTGGGCTGTTGCCTTAAATAGGGTGAAAGAGGGGCACTTGAAACCGAAAAGCCGTAACGCTTTAAGCGCGACCTTAAAAAGTGCACTGATTAAGTGGCAACTTGCCCCTAAAGGAAATTACGCCAAGCGCAAATTAAGCGTAAGCCTTAAGCTCTGAGTTAATTGGCGTTTGCGCGAGGTTGTTAGCAAAGTTACACAGCGTCGCCAAACTAACGCCTAATAAGGCATCGAGGGCGTTTTCTTGCGAGTAACCGGCTTTGAAAAATGCTTCTAATTGCGCATCGG
>DATGSD010000039.1:0-5537 GCA_035302965.1 Burkholderiaceae bacterium
CCGAATCGTTGGTCGTTATTTTAGTTTTGTTAGCGCTTTGGCAGGGCAGTACTTGGTTAGGCCGGCTACAAGACATGGCCTTACAGGCACAACATGCCAGTCGTTTCGCTGCCTTTGCGCTAACTCGTTCGCAAGAAGCTCGCCCAATTCACTCTATCGAGCGACATTTTTTTTCGGGTTCAGCTCATCAGTGGCGCAACGCCGACGGCAGCTTAATGTTACCCACACATGCTGACAATATTCGTTTGCAGGTTATGGCTAGTCAGCCGGTTGGGGCCGAAGCTCAGCCTGGTGCTAATAGGGCTCACAGCTCTTTGTTACGCCAAGGGTGGGCGCTCGATGATCACGGCATTTTTAGCGCTAGTGTCCACGTTGGCTTAGTTAACGATGGTTTGTCTTTAAAACGCTTTACTTCCCTGATGCACGGGGCTGGGCATTCTTCAGACGATCAGCAAGTGCAGAAACGCTTGGCGCAATCCGAAACAGCTTGGCAAAGCGCTTATCGCTTTTCTTACCGCAGCGGTACACAAGTTGCTGATGTGATGCAAAAAGTTGATGGGGCTTGGCCACGCGCTCAATTCAATCCCGATTGGTTATCCAAATGGGCGGGTTTTGTGCCGCAAAGGCATTTAAGTCAGTAAGGAGAGGGCTTATGAGTAAAAAACGATGGCTAAATTATTTATTGGTTTTTATTAGCCTCCACATTGTCTTGTTACTTGGGCTAAATCCGTCATTAACCTTAGCCGCTACACCAGAGTCACTTCAAAATTGGCATGTCTCGGGCTTCCAGTGGGAAAATACCGATCATCATTGGGTTTTTGGTGCACCCCTAGACATTCGTACCTTTCGTAGTCGCCAAAATATTAGCGAAAGCGCGCAAACGTTACTAAAACACTACCCAGTTTTTCAGTCGGTTTTAACTTTGCCGGGCAAAATTATTCTTAGCGGTGTGCAATCGCGCCGGCATTGGATGGCCGAAATTGAAGCCAAGGCCGACGGCTCTATCGGCCGGGTTTCTGTTCTACGTTTTGATCGCCCTACAGCCGGTATTTTTGCGCCTGGTCAAGCTTCATCTAGCCAATTAGCCTCACCTCATTTGTCACAAGCAGCGTCGTTGTCGCCTGAATCGTCGGGCTCTGGCCAATCGCTGTCACATTTCTCGCATTCCGACTCATCGCCGTCCGACTCATCGCCGTCTGGCCCATCGCAGTCTAGTCTCTCGCTGCCTCATCCATCGCGATCTGCCCCAGAATTATTGCAGTCTTCAGCGGCTTATTTTGCACGGTCTATTTTCGGTCAAAAGCTTAACCGCCAAAGTAACAGCTCACGAATGCTTGCTAATAAAACTTTGCCGTGGCTAGAAACAGTTGGGCAGCTACGATTTAGACACCAAAGCCAAGCAGGAAACAGCTACCTAACTCATGAAGTTTATAGTTTTTCTCAGCCACAAAAGCAGGTTGAGAAATTCGTTCACGCCCGTTTGTTATCGACAGGTTGGCGTCCACAGCCGGCACTAGTTCAGTTCGGTTTGTCTAGTTGGCGCTCTGGAAGTCGGCAGCTAGCGCTTAGTTTTCGCACGCTGCCAGTTTCCAACCCAGTATCAGGGTATCAGACGGCTCTTTTTGTACATCATTTTTAGGGCAACTAATAATGCGTTTGCCGGTTTCTTTGCGTACGTTGGTTTTTTTGGGCTTAGCACTGTTAGCTGGCTTGTTAGCCGCGTGGGCGGCAAGTCAGCACTTGCAGTCGCGGATACGTCAACTCGAAGAAAAAGCGCGTGTGCCCATGGTTTCGCGTTTAGTCGCCGCTGCCCCCTTAACTAAGGGCTTACGGCTTGAAATCGATCATTTGGCGGTGCGAGAATTTCCTGCCGACACAGTATCTAGCGACAGCCTTTCGCCTGAACGCTATCACGATTTGGTCGGCAAGGTTTTGCAAAGCGACCTACTAGCCGGCGACAGCTTATTAGCCGTTCATGTAAGTACGCCGCTTAATGCCAGTTTTTCCGACCAAATAGCTTTGGGTAGGCGGGCAATTACCATGCCAGTTGACGTTATTAATTCCGTATCTGGCTTGCTTCAGCCCGGCGATTTAATCGATTTATATGTGTCCTTCGACTACCGCCGGCGTCGAATCACCGCACCTTTATTACAAGGGGTTCAAGTGATGGCAACTGGTATGCGTAGCGAGCACGACGATGCCGATTTGGCCGGTTCAAGCATGTATTCAACGGTAACTCTCGATACCTCTCCCGAAGATGCCGTTAAGTTGGTGGCAGCACGTCAAAGTGGCAGCATTACCGCTGTTTTACGAAGTCGTGGCGATACCCAAAGCAGCCCGAAGGCCGTTCGCGGTGATTTGGCCAGTATTTTAGGTATTGCTCAAGGAACGCCTGTTGCAACTCGAAAACGCGCCCAGGTAATTTACGGCAATGCACCGGTACGCGCCGTCAATGCTTTAAACCCGAAAGCGACACAAGGGCAACCAGCAGGTGTCTTTGATTTGCCTTATCTGCCCGAATTGGTAAGCGCCTGGCAACAAATGGCCTTGCCGCAAGAGCTTGATGATCTAACTCTTTCTGCATTGTCAGACAGTAGCGATCAATTTACTGATGAGCCAAGCAATGTAATAAGCGATGTGCTTAGTCTGGCAGCTCAACAGAGTTTGTCCAGATCAGAAGACTCATCTCAATTAACAGACTTAGCAGTAAATGGCAGTCTGATAGAGCCGTCTCATTTTTTAAGAAACAATGGCGAAGACGGTATAGAGGGTTTTATTGAGCAAGCCAGTCAGGCAGGGGCGGGTGTTTTTGGCACAGCAGATGGTTGGGCAGAATTCGAAAGCACGGCTAGCACAGACAGGTTGGCTGAAGCCGAGGGAGACGAAAATGGCCTTTAGTAAATACCGGGCGGGCCAACGGCAGGCTCCACCTTGCATTTTTCTTCAGTTGTTGCAGTTGTTTAAGTTGTTGCTTTGTGTGTGCTTAACCATCCTTAGCATTAATGTGGGTGCCGCCTATGGTTACGAATCGTCATTGACGCTTCAAGTGGGTGAGGTAAGGGTATTAACTATACCCGACGTTGCTCGGGTGGCTGTGGGTGATGGGCAACTATTGAATGCCGTTACTACCGAAGAAAAAGAAGTGATTTTATTTGCACGGCGCGACGGAATTAGCACTTTGCAGGTTTGGGCAGCCGATGGCACGCGTTACCACTACCAGGTTACGATTTTGCCCGAAGGAACACGCCAAATTCAACACGAGCTTAAGCAAGTAATTGAGCGCATACCACAAGCTAGGGTTTCGACGGTTGGCGATAAATTACTGGTTGAAGGCGAGGAGTTAAGCGACGATGATCGCGAACGAGTTGCCGAACTAAGTCGACGTTATCCGCAATTACTCGATTTTACAAGTCAAGTGGGTTGGGACCGCATGGTACTGCTTGATGTGCAAGTAGTAGAGGTTCCGCGTAATCGCTTGCAAGAATTAGGTGTCCGTTGGGCCCCACAATCTAGCGGAGGTTTAACAGCTGGCTTGGCGTGGGAGTCCGGCTCAAAAAACTTGCTTGATCGTCCGGCTTTTGGTCAAGAGATGGCGCCGATGCCGCTAGCCTACCCAGCCAGTTCAGCGGCTGCTTATTTTGGCATTAATAGTTTGTTGATGGCACAAATTAATGTAATGGCGCAAACGGGGTCGGCGGTTATTTTGGCTCAGCCACAGTTGCTGGCGCGTAGTGGTTCAACGGCCGAATTCTTAGCCGGCGGAGAAGTGCCGTATTCCACCGTTGATAGCAATGGAAACTCTAGTACGTCGTTTAAGCCCTATGGCGTGTCGTTGCGTATAACACCAAAAATCGAACGTAATCACATCGTACGTTCGCATGTTGAGGTTGAAGTTAGCTCTATCGATGCCTCGCTTTCGGTACCCAACGGCCCTTCCTTAAAAACCCGCCGAGCTTCTACCGAGATTAATGTCCGTTCAGGGCAAACCTTGGTGTTGGCCGGTTTTTTATCGCGCGAAGAATCTCGTAATGTGCACAAGGTTCCGGGCCTCGGAGACATTCCTCTTATTGGCGAGCTGTTTCGTTCAACTCGCTTCCAAAACGCCGAGACCGAATTGGCTATTTTTGTGACGCCAGTCGTTGTGACACCCGATCATCCCGATCTACTTGAACGCGTAAATCGTGGTGGTGACATTATCAAAAACACGTTTACTGAGCCAGAACGTTTAAACGTGCCCGTACGCGAAACCGCGATTTCCGCTGATACCTCATTACAAAACCCTCCTTCATCGTTTGTGCAGGGGCGTTGGGGCTGGGAGCAACAGTCGCAATGGGTAGATTCTGTTTTAACGCAGCCCGTAAATGTAATCGATTAAATGGAGATCTTATGTTGTCGTTACAGCTTAATTACGAAGACGGTTCGCAGCATAGTCAGCAATTCCGTTTGCCTTTAGACATCGGGCGCTCGGCAGCATCCGGGCTGCGTTTATCGTCTTGGCGGGTGGCTAGGCGACATGCATGTATACAAGCAGGGCCTCAAGGTGTATTTATTGAAGATTTTGGCGCTTTGGCTGGCACTTTAGTGAATGGTCAGCGGATTAGTTATTTTGGTCCTTTGTTAGAGGGCACAGAAATAATTATTGGCCCTTGTCGCATGGTAGTCGAAAAACTACCACTGTCTTACGCAGATATATCCGAAACGTCCGTGGGAACACCGCGCGGCGATATTTTAAACGCAACATCTGACTCAACGTTATCTGTTAATCAGAATGCTTTAACGCTTGCTTACGGATCCGACAACAATAAGCATTCATTATTTCCCGAAGGGCCCTCGTTGCACAACAACACAGCTCGTACGGCTCGTGCCGAATTGCGCTTATCAACCGAGCTCGAAAGCTTCGAATATGGGTGGAACCCGGATCAGCAAAGCTATTCCGAAATCGTTTCTAGTATTGAGAGTCAGGTTTCAGAAGCGACGGCGACCGTCGCGCCAAGTAATACGCCGGCGCTTTCAGAATCTCCTCCGGTACAGTGCGTAAACGTGCATCTTAACCATCGTCGGCGCTTGCATCGAGCGTTGCTTGAGGCGCTTGATTTACGTCGACGCGACATTGTTGCATTAAGTGATGAAGCGCTTCGCAAAGAAGCGGCTACGGTTCTGAGCGACTTAATAAACAATGATTCTTTAATTGAATCTGGTGTAAATAAACAAGTCCTTTGCGAAGAAGTGCTTAACGAAGCAGTTGGTTTAGGTCCCTTAGAGCCTTTGTTGGCCGATCCACATATCAATGAAATCATGGTTAACCGCCATGATGAGATATTTGTCGAGCAAGAAGGGCGGTTAAAGCGTCATCCGTCTGTATTTAGTAGTGAGCAAGCGGTTTTATCGGTTATCGAACGCATTGTCTCACCTTTAGGGCGACGCATCGATGAAAGCAGCCCTATGGTTGACGCCCGCCTTCCTGATGGCTCGCGTGTGAATGCTGTCATACCACCTATAGCGTTGCGCGGTGCAAGTGTCACGATTCGTAAATTCCC
>DATGSD010000040.1:0-4267 GCA_035302965.1 Burkholderiaceae bacterium
ATACATCGTCGGCCAAAAAGCCCGATGCTAAGCAGCCAGCCGAAGCAAGTGCCGAAAAATCAGCGACCGAAAAAACACCAGCTCCTACAAAGGCTGTTGCTGACACTAAGTCGGCCGAACCAGAAAGCCCAAAGGTCGATCAGCAAAAAGCTAAGGCCGACGACGCCAAGCCTCAAGCGCAATCGCCAGCACCAGAAGCTGCCGAGACGCCGGCTGCTAAAAAACCGGCCGACGATCAGTCTGCAGATAAAACCACTGCAGCTAAAAAAGCGGCCCCAGAAACCGCCAGCCAAGCCGAAGCGCCCAGTGGCAAAAAATCAAGCGAAGAGGCTAAGGCTAAATCTGACGCCAAAGCTCAAGCTACGGCTAAAGCTGAAGCCGATGCTAAAGCGCAAGCCGATGCCAAGGCTGAGGCCGAGGCCGATGCATCAGTCGATGACGAAGACGCCGAGCGCGAACGTGCTCGCAAAGCGGCCGAAGCAGAAGCGGCTGCCTTACGTCAGATGCTTAGTCGTCCCCGTAAAGTCTTGAAGGCTCCTGAAGCCGATTCCGGTCGGCGTGGTACCTTGCGACGCCCTGGTGGTAAAGCAGCACCCAAGAAAGAGGCGCGCGCTGAGGCCAAAAAAGCCAGCAAAACTGCCGATACGAGCTGGAGCGAAGAAAGCGGTCGTAAAAAAGCCGCTTCCAAGCCCGAAACTACCCCAGCACCTACTACTCGAGATGGCTGGCGTGCAGCTGGCAAAGGGGGGCGTGGTGGTCGCGCAGGGCGTGGTCGTCAAGCTCAACAAGCCGAGCGTCGCGAACAACAGCCGGCCGAGTTCATCGTGCGTGAAGTTCACGTGCCCGAAACCATTACCGTGGCCGATTTGGCCCATAAAATGGCAGTCAAAGCCACCGAGGTTATTAAACACCTTATGGAATTAGGGCAAATGGTTACGATTAACCAAATGCTCGACCAAGAAACGGCTATGATTCTCGTCGAAGAAATGGGCCATACGGCTATCGCTGCCAAGCTCGATGATCCAGAAGCATTTTTAGTCGAAACGGCCGATATTGGCGATGCCGAACTGAAGCCACGTGCGCCTGTTGTTACCGTCATGGGTCACGTCGACCACGGTAAAACCTCGTTGCTCGATTACATCCGACGCGCAAAAGTGGCGTCAGGCGAAGCCGGGGGTATTACCCAACATATTGGTGCTTACAGTGTAAAAACCGAGAGTGGTTCAATTGCTTTTCTTGATACCCCTGGTCACGAAGCCTTTACGGCGATGCGGGCTCGGGGTACAAAAGCCACCGACGTTGTCATTTTAGTGGTTGCCGCCGATGATGGCGTTATGCCGCAAACTAAAGAAGCTATCCACCATGCCAAAGCGGCAGAGGTGCCGATGGTTGTCGCTATTAACAAAATCGACAAGCCCGAAGCTAACCCCGAACGGGTTAAGCAAGAATTGGTTGCCGAACAAGTCATCCCCGAAGAATACGGCGGCGATGTTCCTTTCGTTCCCGTTTCGGCCAAAACCGGCGAAGGGATAGACGATCTCCTCGAATACGTATTACTTCAGGCCGAAATGCTCGAGCTTGAGGCACCCGTCGAGGCACCCGCTAAAGGTATTGTTATCGAAGCGCAACTCGACAGAGGTCGTGGCCCGGTTGCAACTGTTTTAGTGCAAAGCGGCACCTTGTCGCGCGGCGATATCATTTTGGCTGGTGCTAGCTACGGTCGCGTCCGTGCCATGCTTAACGAAAATGCCAAAAGCGTCGAAAAAGCCGGCCCCTCAACGCCAGTCGAAGTACAAGGGCTTACCGAGGTTCCAGCTGCGGGCGACGAAGTTATCGCCATGGCCGACGAACGCAAAGCACGGGAAATCGCCTTGTTCCGACAAGGTAAATTCCGCGATGTTAAATTAGCACGTCAACAAGCGGCTAAGCTCGAATCGATGTTCGAAAACATCGGCGAAGGGCAGCAAACCCTGTCTCTTATTGTTAAAACCGATGTTCAGGGTTCACAAGAAGCCTTGGTACAAGCTTTGCTTAAGTTGTCTACCGACGAGGTTAAAGTGCAGGTGGTACACGCCGCTGTCGGGGGTATCTCCGAAAGTGACGTTAACTTAGCTATCGCTTCCGAAGCCGTCATCATTGGCTTTAATGTTAGAGCCGAACAAACGGCGCGCAAATTGGCCGAAACCAACGGTATCGATTTGCGCTACTACAACATTATTTACGATGCCATCGATGATGTCCGAGCCGCGATGTCGGGTATGTTAGCGCCCGAAGAACGCGAAGAAGTCATTGGTATGGTCGAAGTCCGAGAAATCTTCACGGTTTCTCGTACGCGAATTGCCGGGTGTATGGTTACTGACGGAGTTGTTCGTCGCGACTCCCATGTCCGGTTGTTGCGCGATCACGTTGTCCAGTGGACAGGGCAAATCGATTCGCTACGCCGCTTTAAAGACGATGTCCGCGAGGTCAATAGTGGCTACGACTGTGGTATCACCCTGAAGGGGAATAACGATATCGAAGTCGGCGATCAATTCGAAGTTTTTGAAATCAAAGAAGTCGCACGAACGTTATAATTATGGGACGCTATAAGTCCAAGGCTAAGCAAGGGCGAAACATACGCCTCGCCGATCAAGTGCAAAAAGATTTGGCTGGTTTAATTCAGCGCGAAATCGATGTCTCGCGTGCTGGGCTAATTACCCTCACTGGCGTCGATCTGTCTGCCGATTATGCCCATGCCAAGGTTTACTTCACCGTTTTAGGTGCCGAGCCCGAGGTTGCCACCGCAGCTCTCAACGAGAGGGCTGGGTGGTTGCACTCATTGCTTTTTAAAATGATGCATACTCATACGGTTCCATCGTTGGTATTTATTCACGATGAAGGCTTGGTTCGCGGAATGGAACTAGCTCGTTTAATCGACGAGCTAAATCAACCCAGCTCCAATCTGCCCTCTGATCCTGACGATTCCGAGCAGCCCTGATCGCTGCCATTATTTTTAGGGTATAACGCAATGGCACGCCGCAGAGGGCAGTTGCTCGACGGGGTTTTATTGCTCGATAAGCCTGCTGGTCTATCTAGCAACCAAGCTTTGCAAAAAGCTCGTCGGCTACTTAATGCCCGTAAAGCCGGTCATACCGGTACCTTAGATCCATTTGCAACGGGTTTGCTAGTTTGTTGCTTTGGTCGAGCAACAAAAATTGCCGGACGCATGCTTGATGCCGATAAGCGTTACGAAGCAACACTACGCTTTGGCAGCGAAACCGACACAGGCGATTTTACCGGTGAAGTAATCAACACCGCACCAAACCGATTTGCAGGCATTCAGCGGGCGGAGCTCGATCGGGTGTTACCTAGCTTTCGCGGAGCTAGTCAACAAGTACCACCCATGTATTCTGCTTTAAAGCACAAGGGTAAACCGCTTTACGAATACGCCCGACGCGGAGTTACGATCGAGCGGCCACCGCGCGACATCGAAATTTATCGTCTTGAGGTGCTTGCCTTCGACGGCTTATCGGCTCAAATCGATGTTCATAGCAGCAAAGGCACATATATTCGGACACTCGCGCAAGATATTGGCCAAGCCATAGGTTGCGGTGCTCATTTAACAGCTTTGCGACGCACCGAAGTTGGGCCGTTTTTGCTCGCTAATGCGATAAGTTTCGACGAGCTGAGCTTGCTTGAAGACCCAAAAACAAGTTTGTTGTCTCTTGATAATCTTCCTGCCGGTTTAGATCCGGCGCGATCTAATTCATAAGGATTACCTCATCATGCAACGCGCCTTGCGCAATATCGCCATTATTGCCCACGTCGACCATGGCAAAACGACTATGGTCGATCAACTGCTTCGCCAGTCCGGAACATTTCGAGAAAACCAAGCTGTCGAAGACCGCGTTCTCGATTCGGGTGATATCGAGCGCGAACGTGGCATAACAATTTTGTCGAAAAATTGTGCCGTCACGTATAAAGACACCCATATCAATATTGTCGATACGCCGGGCCACGCCGATTTTGGTGGCGAAGTCGAGCGGGTGCTGTCTATGGTCGACGGCGTGGTTTTATTAGTCGACGCGGTCGAAGGGCCGATGCCACAAACCCGTTTTGTTACTCGAAAAGCACTCGAGCTGGGCTTAAAGCCTATTGTTGTGATTAATAAAATCGATCGGCCTGGCGCACGTCCCGATTATGTTATCAATGCAACCTTCGATTTGTTCGATAAACTGGGTGCAAGCGAAGAGCAACTCGATTTCCCCGTCGTGTATGCTTCTGGCCT
>DATGSD010000041.1:0-3015 GCA_035302965.1 Burkholderiaceae bacterium
ATTACGCACAGAAAACCTTACTATGCAGTGGGGGGCATTTAAGGCAAACAGCGACGTTAACCTAAGCATCGAAGCTGGCAGCCGCCATGCCATTATTGGCCCAAATGGGGCGGGTAAAACCACCTTAATTAATATGCTAACTGGCGCGCTGGTGCCCACCGAAGGACGCGTGTTTTTTAACGAAGAAGACGTAACCGGCTTGTCACAGGCGCAACGTGTTAAGCGCGGCATGACCCGAACCTTTCAAATTAATACTTTGTTTGAAGGGATGACGGTACTCGAATCGGTAGTTTTGGCTATTTCTGAGCGCGAGCGGCTCTATCGAAAGTGGTTTAAAACCGTCGAAGAGCAGCCCGATGCCATTGCCGAAGCGGCCGAGCTTTTGCAGTTGTTACGCCTCGAGCGCGATGCCAATATCGTGACGCGTAACCTGCCTTACGGTAAGCAACGTTTGGTAGAAATTGCACTGGCTTTAGCCACCAAACCTAAGCTGTTATTGCTCGACGAGCCGGCAGCCGGTATTCCGTCTAGCGATAGTGCCGAGTTATTCGATGTTATTGCTAATTTACCGCGCGATGTAACGGTTATTTTTATCGAGCACGATATGGGTTTGGTATTCCGTTTTGCCGAGCGCATCACTGTATTGGTAGCCGGACGTATACTAACCGAAGGCACACCTGAAGAGATTTCCAACGATCAGCGAGTAAAAGACGTGTATTTAGGCGAGGCCGAAAATGTCGACTAATGCCAATAAATTACTTCAACTTAACGGCGTAACGTCGGGTTACGGCGAGGCCATCGTGCTCGAAGATTTATCGTTTGGCGTCGACGAGGGCGAAAGCGTTGCCCTATTAGGCCGCAACGGCATGGGTAAAACCACGCTGATCCTTACCATAATGGGTTTAACCCGTTTGCACAGTGGCAGCATTAGCTGGAAGGGCAACGATATTACCCGCTTAACCACGTTTCGCCGTGCCCAAGCGGGTTTAGGCTGGGTACCACAAGAGCGCTATATGTACCCATCGTTGTCGGTCGAAGAGCACCTTACTGTGGTCGCACGCCCGGGCGAGTGGAATCTTAAAAAAGTCTACGAGTTATTCCCGCGCCTTGAAGAACGGCGTGGCAATATGGGCAACCAATTATCAGGCGGTGAGCAGCAAATGCTGGCTATTGGCCGTGCCTTAATGGTTAACCCACGGGTTTTATTGTTAGACGAGCCCATGGAAGGCTTGGCACCTATTATTGTGCAAGAGCTGCTCCAGGTTATTTCGCGTTTAGCATCTGAAAGTGGCATGGGTGTTGTTATTGTTGAACAACACGCTCGCATGACCTTGCGTATTACCGAGAGGGCTGTCGTGCTCGATCGTGGCCGTGTGGTGCATGAATCGCCTAGTGCCGAGCTCTTGGCCGATGGCGAGAAGCTTGATCGCTTGGTATCGGTACAAGCCGAATAATTAATTACGGCGCTAACACGGTGTTTGGTTGTTACAAACACCGTGTTTATTATAAAAGCCGCGGCGGTGGCGCCGTGTTTGTTAAAACTCCTTGATTAGTGCACTTAATCGTGCAGGTTTATCAAGGTTTTTTTTAACTTGTTTGTGTAATAACGCCCGCCGATCAAAGTTTTTTAAAACCCATTTGCTGTAATAGCGCTGACCCATCAATGCTTTTTACAACCTAATTACTGTAGGTGGCGCAATAAGCTGGCAACGTTATCGAGTAATAAATCGGGCTGTTGGTCGGCCGGCTTGTTGCGGTAGGTGTCGGCTGTGGCTAGGCCTGTGGTTACGGCAATGGCCAACGAGCCACCTTTTAAAGCCATAGGTACCTCTAGTTCTGGGTCGTCGCCAACCACTGCAATATCGCTTGCGGGCAGTTGTAGGCGTTTAGCAGCACTTTGTAGCGCAGCTTGGGCGGGTTTGCCCACTACATGAACATCGCAGCCGGTTACGTCTTTAATCATGGCCGAAATAACACGAGACGTGCCCAACGCCGGGCCAGAGGCTGTTGCAAAAAAGGGTGCTTCAGACGCACTATAAAAATTAGCCCCGCGGCTAACGGCGTAATACGCTGCCTCGAGATCTTCCATGCCAAATTCGCGAAACCATCCGGCAAATACGGCATCAACATCGTGTTGGCCGCGCGAGGCACAGGTTTCTAAACCTACTTCTTGCAAGGGTTGCGAAAGCCCATCACCGCCCATAACCATAACTTTTTTGTAGTTTTTTTGGCTGAAAACATCGGCTGCGCAGGTAGCGGGTGTCATCATTTCGGTATCGCCAACATCGAGGCCAGCTTCGCGCAATTGCGCCGCGTAGTGCCGAGGTGGGCGAGCCGTGCCATTGGTAAAGACAATAAACGGAATATTATTTTGGCGTAACCATTGCAGAAGCTCGATTGCACCGGGCAAGACGCTAAAGCCTTGGCCGTGTTTATTACCCAAAATTAGGGTGCCATCCATATCAAAAACATAACCTTGTATTGTGGTTAAGCGCTGTCGCATGGCTGGACTTAGGGGTGTATTTAAATTAGACGACTTGCTTGTCATGCAGTACCTCGGTGTTTTGTTTACCAACGCGGAGTTTGAACCCTGGCTTTTCGATGCGAATTTCTTGATTGCTTGGGCGTTGGCTTAATTCTTTCAATAGTGTAAGCAATGGCTGCGCGTCGGGGTTGTAATGCTTTGGCGCCGGGCCGGCTGCCAGCATGGCATCCACTTCTTCTGCCGGCATGGTGGCGCGCAAAATAAGTTCTTCGTCACTAATGCCAGGCTTAAAACGTTTGCGCAACTCGGTTGGGCTTAACGCCGGGGTTTCGACGTTTAATTCTTTAGCGCGACGTAGGGCCAAGATGCGGTCTTTTACATTGCCATCGACTGGTGCTGCAGGCCGGCCAAACTTACCCAACACATAACGAATAACCTGATCAGACACGTTGCTGTAGCGTTCGGTACTAATCACATTGTAAAGCGCTTGAGTGCATACCATTTGGGCAAAAGGGGTCACCATAATTGGG
>DATGSD010000042.1:0-2558 GCA_035302965.1 Burkholderiaceae bacterium
ACCAGCCCCACTAAATACCAAAGCATCGGCAGCGCCGCTATTTTCTCGTAAACGCGTAATTGAGGCGGCAATGTTTCTGTCACTAGCATTACGCAAATCGTCGGCAATCGTTTGCGCGCGTTGGGTTAAGTCTTTTAGCTGGGTATCGAGAGCCGCGCGGCCCAAATTTAAGCCTGCTTCAAGCGCGCTATCGACACGCACATTAAACCAAGACTCGATAGAGCGCGACATAAACTGCACCGACAAAACGTAAATTAACGCCCCCGGCAAAACCCCAATTAACGCAAATGACAGTGCAAAACGAGCCGTTAAACGCGCGCCAAACTGACGACGGCGAATTTGTCGTGCCAACCGCACAAACAGAAAAACCACCCAGAAAATTAGGGCAGCGGCAAACACCCCATTAAGTAACAGCAAGCTGTCGTAATGCTGTGCATAACGCGATGCATTACCCGTCGCCCAAACTAATAAGGCAAGCGTGGCTATGGCGCTAACAACCGCCACGACAACAAGCGCCCTCAAGCCCCATTTCAAGAAGAGGTGGGAGCGGGCTCGGAAATCAAAAAGCTGAAATTTTTCCATGGAGTAGATAAAGACCAGGCTTTACTGTTGTAACTATCTACCTGAAACGGCCTGGGTAGGCGCGTACTATCGAGACGAACCCGCAAACGCCCTTCGTATTCGACATCAGGTTCGAGTTCGTTCGCCGGTGTAACTGACCAACCACGAATATTGCGGACAAAAGCAAGCGCATCGTCGAGTGATGGTTCGGACAAAGAAAGCTCACCCGTGCCGACCCGCCATTCTTGGGTTAAGACGTTGTAAAGTATCCGCCATGTTTGCCGCTTGTCGACTACCACCTTATCAAACCACCACCAGCGCGGAGACACAATTTTGACCTCGGCAACAAAATACAATGGAATGCCCCGCTCAGCTGCTGTGCGTAGTTCGTCGCTAATTTCGAGATTAACATCGGCATCGATATACAACTGGCCGTCGCGTATTAGTGGCTCGATGCGTACGATGTCATCGCTGGCGGCTAAAGCCACACCGTGCCCCGAAAAAAGCGCTAAAAAGACGCTAATAATTAACGACGCGCAAACTTGTAAGCTCATTATTTAACACTTGCCACAGAAACAAATTAAAACCAGTATGCCACTCTGATTTTTCTAGGCTTTTTAAACCTGCCTTTACGTTCTCCATTTAAGTCGGCAACAGCTTTGATCGTTTAAGTACGCTTCGTAAACAGGGCATAAAAAAAGCCATCGTAATCGGCAGAAGAGTTGGACGGTGCCAACGATAAAATTTGCCCGGGCGCAGGCAAACGCTGGGCATCGGGGTGGTTGGATAAAAACTGCTGGGCTTGCTGCTCGCCCTCTTGGGGAAAAATAGAACACGTGGCATACAAAAGACGGCCTCCCGGCTTAACAGTTTGCCATAAAGCCTCAATAATACGGCATTGCAGCTGCACGGTTTGCGCCAAGTCGGATTCGCGCCTTAACCAACGGATATCGGGGTGGCGTCGTACAACGCCAGAAGCGGTGCAAGGCACGTCGGCCAAAACGGCATCGAATGGCTTCCCAGTCCACCAGTCTGACAATTTCGACGCATCGGCGCATTTTAACTGCACCGCCGGGCTTTCTAGCTTAAGGCGCTGCAAGTTTTCTTGTACTTTTTTTAAGCGCAAAGCGTCGCTATCGAGCGCCATTAATGAAACATCGGCTTTTTCTAATAAATGAGCGGTCTTGCCACCAGGAGCTGCACAAGCATCGAGTAAATACTCATCTTTTTGTGGGTTTAATAAGTCGGCCGCTAATTGCGCCGCAGCATCTTGTACCGACCACCAGCCCTCATGAAAGCCCGGGAGCTCGTAAACCGGCTTAGCGTGCTCGAGAACCAAGCCAACCTCGCCAATAGGCTGGCTTGCAATACCCTGTTGCTGAAAAAGCACTTGTAATTGCTCGACCGTTTGCTGTCGCTGATTGACACGTAAAGTCATGGGCCCAGGTCGGTTAGCAGCGTGTAATAAAGCCTGCCAAGAGTTGGGATATGCCGATTGAACTAAGCGAATCCACCACTGCGGGTGGTTAAACTCGGCAACAGGGTTTTTTAAAGCCTGCTCCAGCAAGACGCTTGACTCTCGGCACAAACGCCGTAAACAAGCATTAAAAAGCCCCTTAAAAGGCTTTAGCGCCCGCCTGCTAGCGGCCAAACGCACAGTTTGATCAACAATGGTGTGAATTTCATAAATTGGCTCGTTTGGTAAAACAGGACGCCGAGCCAATGGCTGCTTAACCCGTAAAGCGGTTTCTAGCAAGGCCAAAGCAACAAGTAATACCGCATCAGCCAAAGGGTTAGAAGGTGTTTTTTTTACTAGTAGCCGTTTTAACTCGGTAGCCATGCCCAGTTGCCGCACCACATGAAAAGAAACGGCACGAGTAGCAGCCCTACGGCTAGTACTAACGGTAGAAAGGGCTTCTGATAGCGACTGCCCCCCACGCACAGCCTGCACCATTTGGGCACTACTGTAGATGATATCGGAAAGCGCAAGACGAGAA
>DATGSD010000043.1:0-5118 GCA_035302965.1 Burkholderiaceae bacterium
CTCGTTACCCGCATCAATGACCTTGTTTGGGTCGGCAATTGCGCGACCTGGTGCTGATTTTTCGTTGATCGAAAAGCTGCGGTGCGACGAAGTAATTAAGGTGGTTCGGTCGGGGGTAACCAAGCCGCGTTGGATGGCGCGACCACCTTCCATGAGTTCGGCGGCAATAACCAGGTCGACATCGCCCGGTGTTGGCATTAGGGCCAAAGCAGGTTGCCTGCCGGCGGCTTCTACCGCCTCGGCCGGTAGAAGCTCGACGTAGTAAATAGTAGCGCCGGTGCGCTGAGCAACACCGGGCACCGATGTGGTTTGAGCCCACCAGTTGGCATGTTCGGCCATATCAACTAGCCAGTTAGCCAAAACACCGCCACCTTGGCCGCCCATCGCTAAGATGGCAATTTTGATTGGAGTGCCGGCATGAAATTTTGTAGTAGCCATAAATACGCTCGGTAATTCTTGAAACCTTTAAAACGAGTGTTGTGTTAGCCGACGGCCATTGCGTTCTTGCAGGAAGTTAATAACGCGTTCACTTACCCGGGCTTTGAATAAATCCCATTTGTTTGGGTTTTCGATGATGTCAGCGCGGTAGAACGACGGACATAAGACGGCGGCGTGCGATACGTCGCCACAGTGACCACAGCCGACGCAGGTATTGTCGACATACGCGATTGGGTCGACACGTAATGGGTCTTCGCTGTCTTTAATGGTTAGTGAAGGGCAACCGGAAAGACGAATGCACTCGTGGTCGCCGGTACAGACATCTGAGTCGACACCAAAGCGTTCTCTAACCACTCGTTTGCCATCGTTAATTGCTTTACGCACTTTTGGCCGCTCGCGGCGCTGCTTGTTAAGCATGCACTCGGATTGCGCAATAATGACTTTTGGCCCGGTTTCGGGCGTGGTGAGCGCTTCTTCGATGGCTGCTTGCATTTTGGTGACATCGTAGGTGTGATCGATGACACGTACCCATTTCACGCCAACGCCCCGAACCGCATCTTCGATGGTGTTGTTGGTAGAGCGGTTACGAACCTCGGATCGTGATGAGAGCAAGTCTTGGCCACCGGTGGCAGCGGCATAAAAGTTATCGATAATGATAATGACGCCGTCGTATTCGTTGTAAACAGCGTTACCAATACCTGACGACAGGCCGTTGTGCCAAAAGCCGCCGTCACCCATGATGGAAATGGCACGTTTGCCACCTTTTTTGCCAGAGGTGTTAAATGCTGACGCACTTGAGGCGGCAAGGCCATAGCCCATGGTAGTTGCCCCGAGGTTAAACGGAGGCAAAATTGAAAACAAGTGGCAACCAATATCGCTAGCAATGTGGTGTTCGCCAAGATTTCTTTGTGCCAAGGTTAAGGCCGAGAAAACCGGGCGTTCTGGGCAACCTGTGCAAAAGCCGGCTGGCCGCTGCGGCACCACTGATGCCATTTCTTGCATATGCTTAAGCGCCGATTGCGCCATTTCTTCGGGGTTGTCTGAGGGCTCGACCAAAGCTTGCATGGCTGTTGCGCTTTGATCGGGCGCGGAAGAAAGGTCGGTAACCACAGCTTGTGCTTTGCCATTACCATTGCTTTTTGCCGTTTCGGGAGCCGCTTCTTCTGGTGTAGGAGCGTCGGTTTGAGCCGGAACGACTGTTGGGCTTGCCGGAACAACGGTAGGACGTTTGCCATTACCGTTGCCGTTGCGCCGAGCTTCGATAACGGTAGCTGTGCCGTTACCACCGTTGCCTGAGCTAATACCCGCCAGTGTAATTTCGGGTAGCGCGTCGGGTTGATATTCGGTTAAGAAGTCTTGAATACCATCGCGCATAACGGCTGTTGTGTATTTGCCGGCCATGGGCAAAAAGTTTTTGCCGCCAAGCTTGGTTGTACTGTCGGCATTTCGCAAAATGGTTTGAATATTTTGTTCGATGTAGTTGGGCTGACCTTCTTCGAGTAACAAGACTGATTTTTTGTCTTGGCAAAACTCGATGAGTTCATCGTCGATTAAGGGATAGGTGACGTTCATGACGTACATCGGGATGCTGCAGTTGCCGAAATGGTCGGCTAAGCCTAGCAGCTGTAAAGCCCGAATGGCGCCGTTGTATAAGCCACCTTGCACAATGATGCCGATATCGTTGAGGTCGCCCTCAAAGACTTCGTTAAGTTTGTTGTCTTTAATATATTTAATAGCGGCCGGCCAACGGGCTTCGATTTTTTCGTGCTCGTGGGCAAACGAAGCGGGTGGCAAGACAACACGGCTGGTGTCTCGCTGTGGCGAGTTAAGTGCTTCTTCGAGCGTAAACTCGGGGCGCTTGTTTTCTTTGGTAATAAAACGGCCGTGGACGTGGCAGCTGCGAATTCGGAGCTGCAAAATGACTGGTGTGTTACTGGCTTCAGACAATTGGAAGCCAGTTTCGACCGCATCGACCATGCTTTCGAGGTTGGGGCGAGGGTCGAGCAACCAAATTTGAGATTTCATGGCAAAGGCGTGGGTGCGCTCTTGCATAATGGAAGAGCCTTCGCCGTAGTCTTCGCCAACAATTACAAGTGCGCCACCTTTGACCCCACCAGAAGCTAGGTTGGCGAGCGCATCAGAGGCAACGTTAGTGCCAACTGTTGATTTCCAGGTAACTGCCCCGCGGATGGGGTACATAACCGATGCGGCTAGCGTAGCGGCTGCAGCGGCCTCGGAGGCACTGTTTTCAAAATGAACCCCGAGCTCTTCGAGGATTTCGCTGGCGTCGGCTAAAACATCCATAAGGTGGGATATAGGGGCCCCTTGATAACCGGCGACATATGAAACCCCTGATTGCAAAAGGGCTTTGGTGACTGCAAGAATACCTTCGCCACGGAATTCTTCTCCGGGGGCGATTCGCAGTTGCTGTACTTCTCGTTTAAATGAACGTTCTGCCATGATAACTCCAGCGCGAAATAATTTAGAAAGCGAGCAGGCACACCTAACAAGCCTTTGCGGCTTAAACGCAGGGTGCCGAAATAACGAATGTGTTTGAAAGTGCTGTTTCTAGCTTTCGCAAATAAACATGAATATTCATGTATCTCTAAAATTTAGTTGATTTAACAGGTGCTTGAGTATTAGTGCTTACCATTAGATTGACTGTTAAATTTAATTGGCCTACGATTTTTCGACTACAACTATGCTTATACGTAGCGTAGCGAATTATGTGCTCGGGGAGAATATTATGGATAAAAAACAAGAGCCCCGTTTTGTTCATCGGTATTTGGCATCGGTGCTGGCCTTAGCAAGTCATAGGATATCCAGCGAATTCCATAAAGAAGTTAGACAAGCCGGTTTAACTGTTACCGAGTGGCGGGTGCTAGGTAGCCTTATAGAGGGTGAAGGCGAAACCGTTGGTGCTTTAGCCGAATTAGCCATTACTAAACAGCCAACGCTTAGTAAAGTATTGCCGGGCCTAGAAGCCAATGGCTTTGTGACGCTAACAACGTCGCGTGTCGATAGACGCCAGACAGTTGTACGCATAACGCCAAAGGGTACGGCTTTAATTAGCGGCCTTTGCGACCGAGCCATGGAACACCAAAACCGTTTACTAGAAAAACTAGAGCCAGACCACGCCGATAGGCTAGTCGACATGCTTCGTGCCATTATCGCACCCTAATGGGTTCATGCCAATCATTCTGACATAGGTAGTGGGTATTCGTCTAAGGCAGCACCTTGTCTTGTATTAACGGAACTTTTTTCAAGATTCGCCGTCTAGTAATTAGCACTCTATGTGCTCGAGTGCTAAAATGGTTTCTATAACGAGCCAATTAGCCATTGAGTATTAGGCTGGTCGGCATCGTTAGTTTTGTTTTCTTGTTTAAATAATGCCAAATAAGGAACGCCAAATAATGACAGCCAATTCTCAACCATTGGCTTTGTCCAACCAATCGTTGGCCATGGCCGTATCCAACCCGGGAGCCTTAGGTAGCATCGAGGCTTATATTAGTGCCGTTAATCAGCTGCCATTGCTAAGCCGCGAAGAAGAAATCAGCTTGGGGCAGCGTTTACGCGACCACAATGATCTTGATGCTGCTGGGCAATTGGTGTTGTCGCATCTGCGTCTTGTGGTGTCAATCGCTCGCCAATATTTGGGGTATGGTTTGGCGCACGCCGACCTAATTCAAGAGGGTAATGTTGGGCTAATGAAAGCCGTACGCCGCTTCGATCCCGAGCGTGGTGTACGTCTGGTGTCGTTTGCTGTTCACTGGATTAAAGCTGAAATTCACGAATATGTGGTGCGCAATTGGCGCCTCGTGAAAGTGGCAACTACTAAAGCACAACGCAAACTGTTTTTTAATTTGCGACGTTTGCGCCCCGATGGCGAAACATTAGGGCCCGAGCAAGTTAACGATATTGCCACCGAGCTTGATGTCCGCCCTGAAGATGTCAGCGAGATGGAAGTTCGTATGTCGGGTCAAGAAATGGCTTTCGACCCAAGCTACGCTGACGACGAAAACAACTTTGCTCCATCAAGTTGGTTAGCAGCCGAAGGGCAAGAACCTTCGCAAATCCTCGAGCAACGTGATCATGAGATGCTGCAAACCGAAGGGATTGCTAAAGCGCTCGACCAACTCGACCCACGCTCTCGACGCATTGTCGAGGCGCGCTGGTTACAAGACGGGCGCCGCGCTACTCTTCACGACTTAGCGGCCGAGTTTGGCGTTTCTGCCGAGCGTATTCGCCAAATCGAGGCGGCTGCTTTTAAACGCATGCGCTCAGAGTTATCCAGCGAATAAGTAGCGGTCATTCGCTTTTTAGTTACTTAGTTTTTGCGCTTTACAATTCTTTATAGTTTTTAGACGACTTCTTAGAACTTTTTTGATTAACTAGAGTCAAACCTATATCGATGAAGTGACATTCATTGTTGTGTTCGAAACAGTCCATCCGCTTTTGCTTCTCCTCAATCCCCTCCCTTGAAGCGGATGTTTACAAGGCACCTGTCTACAGGTGCCTTTTTTTATGGCTTGGCTTTGCATGTGTGCCGTTTTTGTTGGGTAGTGTAGAAAAGCTAGGCCAAGCAGGAACTAACCCCTACTATGATTACTGAAGCCTTCGTTTAACTGTGGGTGAGCGCTGCTTTTGCTTGCTTATTGTTTAAGGCAGAAAAAGCGTGTT
>DATGSD010000044.1:0-3661 GCA_035302965.1 Burkholderiaceae bacterium
CGCCCAATAAGGCCACTTGCCCCAAAGCGCAAATAAGGCCCAATATGGGGGCTGCGCAACACACGAATGGCCATTGAAGGCAAATCGCTTGCAAACTGAAAGCCAGCGGGTGGGCCTGCCACCCCTTTTGGCAACACCGTAATATCGATAGGTATGGAAAAACACTGAAACAGCTGCCGGCATTCGTCTGACAACAAACGATAGCGTTTGTCGCTTCGTGCCTCGTTCAAGATATTACGCGCCTTGTTTAGGCTAGGTGGTCGTTGCAAGGGCTCTGGAGGAAGAATTTGCCGCGATAGGTTTTGGTTATATTGATGGGCGGCCAAAATACCAAAAGCACCGGCAGCCGATTCGGGAGTACGAAAAACAGGAACTTGCGCTTGGTCGAACTGCTGTCGCAAGCTACGCATACTCGATTCGCCCAACAAACACGACACGAGTGGCTTTTTACCATTTTGCGCCTCATGAATTAATTGTTTTGCAAGCGCATCCGTATCCGCCAAAGGGTCGGGTGTTAACAAGACCAAAATGCCATCGACACCTTCATCAGCCATTAATAACGCCACCACGGCCGAAAGGCTTTCTGGGGTAAATGGCGATACACTTATCACAGGGCTTTCGGTTGTGCTTCCGGGTGCGAGCAAGGCCTGCAATTTGTGCCGTGTCGATTGATTTAAATCAGCGCGGCTAATCGAATAACCCGGGCCGATAACATCGAGGGCCAGTTGCGCAGCCCCTCGGCTGTTTGACAACAAAACCACCCGCGGGCCTTGCGGCCGTTTTTTATAACGTAAAACACGCAAGGCCGAAAACAGCTGAATAAAATACGGCACACGCACCGCACCTGTGCGCCGCAACAAAGTATTGAAGACCGCATCTTCGGTTCGGTCGGCCAAGCCTTGACGCCGATGCCGCGGACGCAAAATAACAACCGGCTTAACTGCGGCAACCGCCCGAAGGGCACTGGCTAAGCGACGAATTCGTGGGGTTTCTTTAAGGTAGAGTGCAATGCTGTCGGTATGCGGGTCTGAAACCAAGTAATCGAGAACGTCAGCTACCGAAATACCGGCTTCATGCCCCAAAGAAATTACCGCTGAAAACCCCATATTGACATCGGCAGCCCAATCGAGAAGCGCAAACACCAGCGTGCTTGACTGCGCAACCAATGCCACCCGACCTGCACCCGCCAATTGCGGGGCATGGCTTAAATTTAAGGCCTTGTGGGGCAGCTGCAAGCCAAACGAGCGTGGGCCTAAAACCTGGCAATCGTTCAGAAGACCCCAGCTGCGGCAAAACGCTAGCAACTCGTAACTATCGGCGGCTGCCTGTGCCGAACTTAAAACAACAAGTACACGGGGCCGGAAAACTGATAGAGCATCAAGCAATAACGGTAACTGGTCGGGGCTAACACAAACCACCGCCAAATCGAGGCGCTGCTTGTCTGCTAAGCCTTGAAGCTGTGAGGGCAACTGAGGCGTTTCTTCGGCTTCAAGTACAAGCCTTGTTGTACACGCTTGCAAAGCGGCTGGTAAGGTCGCACCCATAAACGCTAAGTTAGCCGGCCCGACTAAAAGCAACGACCTCGGTTCAAACAGCGAATTAAGTTGATGACGCAGCATGATGTTCATTGTCCGGCAAAATTTAGCCGGTGTCTTAAAATAGAGCCGTTATCTTTGGTTCTGCGGGTTTTCCGCAGCCTTTTGCACAGCCTAAACCCAATCAATAATGTCGTCTACTACCTCTACCGTTCGCACTCGCTTTGCTCCGTCTCCAACGGGCTATCTTCACCTAGGTGGTGCTCGCACCGCCTTGTTTTCGTGGGCCTTTGCCCGCCATCATGGCGGAACTTTTATTTTACGCATCGAAGACACCGACGTTGAACGCTCGAGTGCAGAAGCCGTTCAAGCCATTCTCGATAGTATGCAATGGCTAGGAATGGAGCCCGACGAAGGACCCTTCTACCAAATGCAGCGCCTCAAGCGCTACCAAGAGGTTATCGAGCAATTACTCGAAAGCGGCCACGCCTACCACTGCTATAGCAGCCCCGAAGAAATTGACGCGATGCGCGAGAAAGCCCGCGCAGCCGGGCTTAAACCCCGCTACGATGGCACGTGGCGCCCAGAAAAGGGTAAGCAACTACCAGCCATACCAGCCGACCGCAAGCCAGTAGTGCGGTTTAAAAACCCACAAATCGGCGCTACGTCGTGGGAAGACCTAGTTAAAGGGCCAATCAGCATCGATAACACCGAGCTTGACGACTTAGTGATTGCCCGCGCCGATGGCACACCCACTTACAACTTTTGTGTTGTCGTTGACGACTGGGATATGAAAATCACCCACGTTATTCGGGGTGATGACCACGTTAACAACACGCCACGGCAAATCAATATTTTGAACGCCTTAAACGCCCCCTTACCCATTTATGGGCATGTTCCCATGATTTTGGGGCCCGACGGCGAGCTTTTATCAAAGCGACACGGTGCCGTTAGCGTTACCGAGTACGATGCCGAGGGCTACCTAGCCGATGCCATGGTTAATTATTTGGCTCGCTTGGGTTGGAGCCACGGTGACGACGAAATCTTTAGCCGCCAACAATTTATCGAATGGTTTGATGGCAGCCATTTAAGCCGCTCGCCAGCGCAGTGGGATCCCAAAAAGCTCGACTGGGTTAATGCACAATATATTCGCCAAAGCGACACGCCTGCACTAAGCAAGGACATTGCCAAACGTCTTGAACAATCTGGGCTCACAGTTAAAGCGGCTGCACTAGAGCCAATTATTAACCTCTATAAAGACCGCGCCAACACACTTAAACAACTTGCCGAAAGCGCCAAACCATTTTTTGCTACGCAAATCGAAGCGCCAAAAAGCTTGGTCGACGAACAACTAACACCAGAAGCCCTAGAATTGCTCGACGAGTTTTCTTCACGTGCCGCCAAACTAGACGACTGGAGCACCGACAACTTAGATGCCCTTATTAAGCAATTACTGAAAGACAAAGGCGTTCGTATGCCAAGGCTGGCCATCCCATTACGGGTAGCCATGTTGGGCCAAAAACAAACACCGTCAATTAGCGAGGTTTTGCAGGTGCTTGGCCCAAAAACTGTGCTCGAGCGCTTGGCAGCTGTAAAAAACCTAGTGCCATAAAGCCGCTTCGTTTAGAAAACCGGCAAACGATAATCATCGGCTGTTTGGCGCAACGATAAACGGCCTTCGGGGCCGTCGAGCTCGAGCCGTTTATCGCCCAGTTTAATGACATCGTAGCGATTGCGGTAAATAGGGTCATCGAGTTCGACATCAACACTGTTTGATTGCACGGTTTGCATAATCAAAGCATTATTTTCAGCTTGCCAGCAACCAGTTTCAACCAACATTTGTGGCAAGCGATCGCTGCGCCGTAATTGTTCGGTATAAGCCATACGACCATCGACATGCAAAATTATTTGTGTATGCAGTTCGCCAACCACACCCGCCTGCTTGCGCACACTTAGCCAATTACCAATAAAGGGCGAATCGGCCTGGGCGGCGACGCATTCGCGTTTTTTACTGTCGTCGCTAGGCGTCGTTTGGGGTGGCGCAACACAAGCAACTAGCAGCACGCTAGTTAACGCCACAAAACCAAGTGCACACAGTCGATTTAAAGTGCAAAAAAGATAAGGCT
>DATGSD010000045.1:0-6020 GCA_035302965.1 Burkholderiaceae bacterium
TTTCGAACTCTTCCCATGGGTTGGACATGCATTGCTTCATGCCCAAAGAGATGCGACGACGCTCTTCGTCGATATCGAGCACCATGACCTCAACTTCTTCGCCCAACGTAACAACTTTGCGTGGATCGACATTTTTGTTCGTCCAATCCATCTCGGAAACGTGAACTAAGCCCTCGATACCGTCTTCGACTTCAACGAAAGCACCGTAGTCGGTAAGGTTAGTAACCTTGCCGAATAAGCGTGTACCTTGGGGATAGCGGCGCGACAAACCGATCCAGGGGTCTTCGCCAAGCTGCTTAACACCCAACGAAACACGGTTGCGTTCTTGGTCGAACTTAAGCACTTTGGTTTCGATTTCTTCGCCAACCTGAACAACTTCAGAAGGATGACGAACACGACGCCACGCCATATCGGTAATGTGTAATAAGCCGTCGATACCACCGAGGTCGACGAAAGCACCGTAGTCGGTGATGTTTTTAACAATACCTTTAAGGACAAGACCTTCGCGCAAGGTTTCGAGCAGCTTCTCGCGCTCTTCGCCCATGCTTTCTTCGAGAACAGCACGACGTGAGAGAACGACGTTATTGCGCTTACGATCGAGTTTGATGACTTTAAACTCGACAGTTTGGCCTTCAAACGCTGAAGTATCTTTGACGGGGCGTAAATCGACTAAAGAGCCTGGCAAAAATGCCCGGATGCCATTAGTCATGACTGTTAGGCCACCTTTAACGCGACCGGTGATCGTACCGGTAACCACATCGCCCGACTCGAGCGCTTGCTCAAGCTGCAGCCAAGCCGACAAGCGTTTGGCACGGTCGCGAGACAAGATGGTATCGCCATAGCCGTTTTCGAGCGAGTCGATGGCTACCGATACGAAGTCTCCGGCTTCGACTTCGAGATCGCCTTGGTCGTTGAGGAATTCGTCGATGGGGATGAGGGCTTCTGATTTAAGACCTGCATTAACAATGACATAGTTGTGATCGATGCGCACTACTTCGGCAGAGATGACCTCGCCGGCTTTCATGTCTTGTTTTTCGAGGCTTTCAGCAAACAGCTCGGCGAAGCTTTCGCCATTGGCAGGAGCTTGAGTGGTTGAGGTTTGGGTTGGGGACATTATTAAGTTAAATCCATGAGCCACAATGGCTGTAAAAACACACCTAGGTATAAATGCAATGAACCCGGTGGAGTGGAAAAAACCGAAAAGTTAAGCACTACGACCTTTTAAAACACCCAGCCAACTGAGTAAGTTTTATTAGGTTAGCTAACTTATACGGAACGACGACTCATCCAGTGATTAAGTACCGACTGTACGGTTTCTTCAATACTTAAGTGGGATGAATCGATAAAAACGGCATCAGGCGCAGCAATTAACGGAACATTAACCCGATTATAATCGCGATTATCACGCATCTGCATATCTTCAATGAGGTCTGCTAGCTTAGCAGAAAAGCCTTTATCCTTCAACTGTTTACAGCGTCTTTTTGCCCGCGCTTCAACGTCGGCCACCAAAAAGACCTTAAGCTCGGCATCAGGAAACACCACCGTCCCCATATCGCGTCCGTCAGCGACCAAACCCGTTTCGTTACGAAAAGCCCGTTGGCGCTGGAGCAGAGCCTGGCGCACCGCGGCATATGTGGCCACTTTAGACGCTAACTCGCCGATGGCCTCTTGCCGAATATCGCACGTAACCTCGCGACCCCTTAAAAACACCTTGTCGTCTTGAAAGCAAATATCGAGTTCGCGCGCTAAACGTGCAACACCCGCTTCGTTACGAACATCGACTTCATCGATTTGGCAAGCCAAAGCGGTAAGCCGGTAAAGTGCACCGCTATCGAGAACCTGCCAGCCCAATTGGCTGGCCACTGCTTTTGCTACCGTCCCTTTGCCTGAAGCCGTTGGCCCATCGATAGTAATTACCGGTGTCTTTGGTTCTGTCATGGCTGCACCAAACGCTTAAAGGCCGTGAAGTAATCAGGAAATGTTTTGCTGACGCAGCCCGGGTCGAGAATCGTAAGTGGTACCGGCCCAAAAGCAGCCAACGAAAAACACATCGCCATGCGATGATCGTCGTAGGTTTCGATTTCGGCCGTTTTCCAGGCATCGTGGGCAATAGGGTATACCCGCAACCAATCGGGGCCTGATTCGACCTTGGCACCTAAACGCTGCAACTCGGTATGCATGGCATGGATGCGGTCGGTTTCTTTAACCCGCCAACTAGCAATATTGCGCAAGGTGCAAGGACCATCGGCATAAATGGCCAAAACCGCAGCCGTCATCGCGGCATCGGGCAGCAAGTTAAAGTCGGTATCGAAGGCCTTTAACCGATCGCCCTGAGCCACTTTAGGCCCAGTAACCTCGATAGAGTCAACATTAATTTTTAACTGGGCACCCATCGCCTGCAAGGTTTCGGTAAACGCGAGGTCGCCTTGGGCACTAGACGAGCCCACCCCGCTAATTTTTATTGGCCCACCACCAATCGCACCTAAGGCTAAGAAATACGATGCTGAAGACGCATCGCCTTCAATGTAATAATTGCCTGGGCTTTGATAGAAAGCACCAGCCGGTATAGTAAAACGCTGCCAACTTTCATGGCTAACCGTTACCCCAAAGGCTTGCATTAAGTTTAAAGTGATTTGAATATAAGGCTGAGAAATTAACTCCCCCTCAACAACAATAAGCAAATCGGACTGTTGCTGCTTGGTAACGATTGGGCCGGCCATAAGTAAAGCCGTTAAAAACTGGCTAGATACCGACCCTTTAACCCGAATTGGCTGCTGTGTTGAAATAGCCCCTTTACCGATGCGCAAAGGTGGATAACCCGCTTCGCCCAAGTAATCGACATCGGCCCCTGCCTGCTGAAGTGCGACAACCAAATCGCCAATTGGGCGTTCATGCATGCGTGGAATACCTGACAAGGTGTACTCGCCGCCTATAAAGGCCAAAGCAGCCGTTAATGGGCGGATGGCAGTACCGGCATTTGCTAGAAACAGATCGGCCTCGGTGTTGGCAAAGGGCAAGCCCCCCTCGATAGCAACACTATCATCGCCAAGCTGCCGGACGGGCACGCCCAGCCGTTGCAGCGACTCGATCATGACGCGAGTATCATCTGAATCGAGCACACCATGTAATTGAGTGTTGCCATTAGCTAATGCCGCCAACAACAAGGCACGGTTGCTAATGCTTTTGGAGCCCGGTAAACGTAAGCTTCCGGCAGCGCGACTTAAAGGATCTAAACGCAAACGGTTTTTAATATTCATGTTAGTCCGCTCCTGCTGCCCCAAAAACGCCGAGCCAAAGCGGCTTTTTCAAGAAATTTGTATAAAGCTTGTTCATCTTCAACTTTTAATGAGTGCTCGGCATCTTCTAGGGCTTGGCGGAAATTGGCAAGCTCTTCTAAAAGTGCCGAGCGATTCGCTAAAAAGATATCTCGCCACACCTCTGGGGAACCCGCAGCAATTCGGGTAAAGTCGCTAAAACCACTTCCTGCCAGCGCCATACGACTTTCGGCCTCGGCGCTGCTAGCCATTGCGCCCATAAAAACCGATGCTAAAAAATGAGGCATATGGCTAACCGCAGCCATTGCAGCATCATGACGAGAAGCGCTCATAACAACAACACGCGCACCGCAGAGCTCCCAAACCGAGCGTAAAAAATCGCGATCGCTAGTATTATTTTGGGGCAACACGGTTAATACGACGGTACGCCCTAAATACAGCAAAGAGTCGGCAGCCTCGGGGCCTGAAGCCTCGGAACCAGCAATTGGATGTCCCGGAATAAACTGCCCTATGCGTTCTTGCAAAACCTCTTGGGCGGCAGTGACAACGTCTTGTTTGGTACTGCCTGCATCGGTAATTAATAGATTATCGTGTAAGTGGGGACGAATTTGCTGAAAAACAGATCGCATCGCACCGACTGGAATAGCCAAAAACAACAAATTAGCCCGAGCGACCGCCTCTGCAAGAGTGACGATTTCGTCAATTAATCCTAATCGCTGCGCTTGTAACAAGTGCGCACGTTCGCGCCCAACACCCAATACACGCTTAACCCCAGACCGCCGTTTTAACGCCGCCGCAAACGATCCACCGATTAACCCAACCCCCACAACGGCTAGCACATCGATTGGGGTGCGAGGATTAATAACCGATTTTGGCCCAGCCGAATCGGGAAAAGCCATAGCGACTATGCCTTATTGAGCAGGATAAGAGCCCAACACCTTAAAAAATGCCGCGCGCTCTTGGAGAACTGCCAAGGCTTTTTGAACCTTGGCATCGGATTGATGGCCGAGAAAATCGATATAAAAGTAATACTCCCATTGACCTGTGCGCGCCGGGCGCGACTCGAGCCGAGTCATGGAAACACCGTTTTCGGCTAGCGGGGCTAGCATTTCGTAAACGGCGCCTGCACGATTAGGGACGGCCAAAATAATGCTGGTTTTATCGTGACCCGTAGCCGGATTATCAAGATTAGCAATTGCCAAAAAACGGGTGCGATTAAGGGCATCGTCTTGGATACGAGCGGCAACAACGCCTAGGCCCCATTCTTGTGCCGCCACCTCGCCAGCAATTGCAGCTACCGTAGCATCTTCTGAAGCCAATCGAGCAGCTTCTGAATTACTGGGTGCTGCCGCACATTCGAGACCGGGATAATGACGATTTAACCAACTTTGGCATTGAGCAAGTGCCTGTGGGTGAGCTAAAACCTGCTGCACGCCCTCCATAGTGCCCGACTGGCTAAGCAAACAGTGATGAATATCGAGCGAATACTCGCCAACAACCTTTAATGAGGTATTTAAGAGTAAATCGAGACTGCGGTTAACCGCCCCCTCGGTTGAGTTCTCGACCGGCACTATACCCAGCTGGGCTTGCCCTGCCTCTACCGCGCGAAACACTTCGTCGAAACTGTTGCACGAAACACGCTCGATGGAGTGACCGAAATAAGCAAAAGCCGCCTGCTCAGAAAAAGACCCCTTAGGGCCCAAATACGCCACGACCGGAACTCGCTCAAGGCCACGGCAGGCGGAAATAATTTCGCGCCAAACAGCTTGTATGGCTTGGGCTGGAAACGGCCCGTTATTATCGTTTTGCAACTTACGAATAATGGCAGCTTCACGATCGAGCTTGATGATAGAGTCGTGCTCGTCGACAGAGGTTTTAAGCTGTCCGACCTCGAGAGCAACCCCTGCCCGCTGATTTAAAAGCGCTAAAATTTGAGCATCAAGCGCATCAATTTTTTCGCGTAAAGGTTGCAATTTTTCGGTAAGGCCTTTATCCATGACGTTTTTCAAAATCTTGCATAAAGTCGACCAAAGCCTCTACGGCTGGTAAAGGCAAGGCGTTATATAAAGAAGCGCGCATCCCGCCCACACTTTTATGCCCTTTTAATTGCACTAAACCAGCGGCTTTAGCTTCATCAAGAAAGCGCTGATCGAGCTTGCTATCGGCCAAAATAAAAGGCACGTTCATGCGTGAGCGAACCTTGGGATCGACTGGGTTGTGATAAAAATCGCTATTATCGATAAATTCGTACAACAAACTCGCTTTTTGGCGGTTTTGGCGCTCGATTGCATTAACCCCGCCTTGTTTTTCTAGCCAGTCGAACACCAAGCCGGCCATGTAAATTGCAAACGTGGGTGGCGTGTTCAAGCGCGAATGCGCTTTGGCAACTTTTTCGAAATTAAAAACATCAGGACACATAGGCAAGGCGTGGCCGAACAAATCGCGGCGAATTAAAACCACGGTTAAACCCGCCGGGCCGATGTTTTTTTGGGCCCCAGCATAAACCATGCCCACTCGTGAGAAATCGAAAGGCCGCGACAAAATATTTGATGACGCATCGACAATAAGCGGCACATCGCTGGCCCCTAATTGGGCCAGGTTTGGCCAATCGGTAAATTCGACACCGCCAATGGTTTCGTTGCTGCACAAATGCACATAAGCCGATTGGGATCGGAGTTGCCATGTTTCAGTCGGCGGAAACCACGCCCAAGCGGGTATTTTTGGATTGCTGCTTAGGCTATCTTG
>DATGSD010000046.1:0-6673 GCA_035302965.1 Burkholderiaceae bacterium
ATGTCGTACAAATTAATAAAGACGTGTGGAGAGCCGGTTAAGTAGGCAAATAAACCTGCCAGCCCGAAACCACCGGCAAGCGTGTGACACATGAATTGCCGATGGCGCAGAAGTTCTAGATAATTTTTTGTTATGGCCGAAATTTTTAATGGTCTTACATTTTCTGGGGCGAGAGTTTCGCTCATACCGTAATACACCCAAGCAAGTAAAAGCACACCAAAAATGGCCATAAATGCAAAAATAAAGCGCCAACTGCCCAGAAGTAATAACTGGCCGCCCGCGATCGGAGCCAAAATAGGCATTAGCCCAGTTATTAGCATAAGAAGCGACAAGGCTTTTGCAGCCTCTCGAGTTTCTAAGCGATCTCGGATGACCGCCCGTGGTACCACCATACCTGCAGCCCCGCCAAGCGCTTGGAGCACTCGCCAAATAACAAGGTGTTCAATATTTGTTGTAAAAATGCTACCAATTGATGCCAGAGTGAAAACGAATAAACCGGCCAATATAGTAAGTTTGCGGCCGTAACGGTCGGCTAAGGGGCCGTAAACAATTTGTGCTGCGGCTAAACCAATCAAATAGCTAGCTAAGGTGCGTTCGACTTGCCCTTGTGAGGTGTTGAGACTAGCCGCCATATTAGGGAAGGCGGGTAAATACATGTCGATAGCGAGCGGGCCAAGTGCTGTTAAAGCAGCCATTAACACAAGCCAAGCGGGAAATTTTTCGTGGATTTTTGATGGTGGCATACGTGCGTGGCTGTTTTGCGGATAATTGAATGGTGATAAATTGGTAGGGTTACAGTCGGAGAGCGATTTCTGACTATCGTTGCAAAATTATGGGCCAATATCGTCAAGCTGCCTAAAAGGCAGGGTGATATCGGCGGTAAATGTTTATAGGCAATTAGCCGCAGAAGCTTGTCTTAGCGAAGCGCGTTAAGCCTAATTTTAACGATACGGAGTGGAATGTGAGTGCGGTTTCATCGCTTGTAGAAAAAAAACTGGCTACCTTGCCTTTGCCTGTCCAGGTGCAAATGCCTAATGGCACAACAGTCGGTCCGGCCGATCCAAAGGTTAAGTTAATCGTTAAAGATAACTCCACGCTGATGAACCTTGCAAGAGGGCAAACAGGTAAGCTCGGAGAAGATTACGTCGAAGGTAAATTCGACTTTGAGGGGTCGATGCGCGACTTAATGGATTTGGCTGCTGCCATTCTCGATGAGTCGCCGATTGATGTCGGGCGTGGTAATTGGTTTACGCGCACAATGCGGCATCTCCGTTCGGTTGCCCGGCATTCGCAAGACCGCGATGCACGGCAAATCGAGTTCCACTATGATATTTCCGACGATTTTTACGCGCTTTGGCTCGATCCGCGTCGGGTTTACTCTTGCGGCTATTTCCGCGAGCCCGATATCAGTTTGGCAGAAGCTCAAGAAGCCAAACTCGACCACATCTGCCGCAAGCTTAACCTTAAAGAAGGCGAGCGTTTCCTTGATATTGGTGCTGGTTGGGGGGCTTTGTTGTTGTGGGCGGCTGAAAATTACGGCGTCGATGCGACAGGTGTCACCTTATCTAAAAACCAACACGCCTACGTTAACGGCTTAATTAAAGAAAAAGGCCTGTCTGATCGCGTGCGTATGGAGCTGCTCGATTACCGCGAAATCGACGAAAATCAACCCTTTGACAAAATAGCGTCGGTTGGCATGTTCGAACACGTTGGGCGCGCGCAACTGTTGGCGTATTTTTCTAAATTGCGTCGCTTAGTAAAACCTGGTGGTTTAATTATGAACCACGGTATTACGGCCGGTGGCGTCTATAACGCCGAAGTAGGTGCCGGTATGGGGCAATTTATCGAAAAATACATCTTCCCGGGTGGCGAGCTTACTCATATTAGTAACGAGCTGGCGCAAATCTCAGACGCCGGCCTCGAAACCCTCGACGTCGAAAATTTACGCCCTCATTATGCGCGTACTTTGTGGGCCTGGAGCGATGCGCTCGAGTCACAACTCGATGCGGCTCGCGCAACGCTAACCGGGCCTAACGGCGAAAAGTCGTTACGCGCTTATCGTGTTTATTTGGCTGGTTGTGCCATGGGTTTTGAGCATGGTTGGATTTCTCTCAACCAGGTTTTAATTGGCACTGGTGGTACAGGTCGACGCGACGAGCTCGACTATCCGGCCGATATTGCGTATCCGTGGCGTCGAAACTATATTTATAACTAATACGCGAGCGCGCTATAGAAGACGCCTAGGCGAACATAAGCCTAACGTCTTCCATCGATAAAAAATGGCAAACGGTTTTAACTGTTTGCCATTTTTTTGGTTTAAATTTAGGGCTTATCGATATTTTGAACACGGAAAAGTCGGAAAATTTCACGGCGATCGGCTTCCCGCTTTCCTTCCCATAATAATGCGGCGCTTTTGTTTGGCTTTACGCTTAGAAAAGGTTTGGTGTCAGGCGATGCCTGTTGTAAAACAAGCGTACAGTTGGGGTCGAAAGAAAAATCGATGTTATTAAACACTAATAATGAGGCGCGTTGCCCCAGGCCTAAAGAGTCGCTGCGTAGGCACTCGTGTTTTTTTTGGTGGAGCGCTAATGTGTTGGCCAGTTGTGCAGAAACATCACGATAGCTGCGAGCATAGTCGAGCGCTGGCATCCATAAAGTAACTAGTAATAGCCAGGTTGTGATTAGACCGCCGGCAGAAAGTACGGTGCCACGCCAAAGTGCGGCTGGGCGCGTGTTTAAACGCCAATACACAAGCGTTATCCAAGCAATCGTACCGAGTACGGCGAGACTTACGGCGGGCCATGAAATAAACGCTTCGTAACCCTGAGTTTGTCGGGCAATATTACGCGATATTTGGTGTGGCCAGCCGGTTTGTAAAGCAAACCAACCTAGCCAAACGGTTGCGGCCGTTAATGAAAAACACATAACGGCAAACCAATCAAGAGAATTAACTACCCCCCGCCGTAGAGTGGGCAAAGCAAAAGCAGCTAACGCAGCACAGGGCACAGCAAGCAAGCTGAATTCGGGTTCGAACGGATCAGCCTGGATCGCCAGGAAAATTAATGCTGCTGCGATTAGTGTGGTGGGGATGCAAATATGGGGGGCTAATAGCCAGGCTCGCCAGCGCCACAGCGCTAGCAAAGCGAATGGCCAGGTTGGCCACAAAAACCAGGCTAGATAGCGCAAGGTATTAAAAACCTTGCTTAGGCTAGGCCAAGCAAAAGCCGAACCATTCCAGTGCCACCAATGTTGTATCCAGTATGAATCTAGTTGATAGGCGGGCAGTAGCCACACTAAAATGAGTGCGCCGGTGATAATACTGATAAGTGGTAAATAAGAACGCGCTGCCCACAAGGGTGCGCGAGGCAAAAATAAAACCAAGCAAGCGACCATAAGGGGTAGGGCACCAATCCAGCCTCGGGCAAGAAATGCTCCGCCTAGCGCGCAACCTAAAGTAATTGCTCCGGATAAGCGGTGGTCGAGTATGCGCGCCAGTGCGTAAAATGCTACGGCATACATGGCAATTAAGGCGGGCACTTCGGAGGTTTCGTGCAGGCGCCAAATAATGCCGACTGTTGCTAAGGCTAATAATAAAGCGGCGTCGGCGATCATGCGGCCGTAATCGCGTACCGTAGGTTCGCCGCCAAATGGAAGCGCTACTGGCTGAGGTTCGGGGCGTCGTCCTAATAAATAGGTGCCGTACCATAAGGCACTGGCCATTAGCCCAAACCATAAAAAGTTAGGCAGTCGAGAGGCTAGAAAAACGGCTTGTTGAGTGTCGGTGAAAATTTCGAAGAAGGGTGCGAAGATGATGATGCAGACACTACCTACCCACGTAATAAGCGGTCCATTTTGTGCGTGAGCAAGTTGACCAATTTGTGGCAACCACCATGCGTTCTCGGCTCCTCCGAGGGCGGTAACCATAGTAGCTAAACCGGCTACATCGTCGGTTTTCCAGGGGTCACGAAAAAACAGCCCCGAAAAGATATAAACCAGCCCGACGGCTAGTAATAAAAGTCGGGGAAGTTTAGCCGCCGCGGGTGCAGTTAAGCGGGCTGGGGTTGAGCGAGCAAAAGCTTGGGTCACGACACTAAACCATCAAAAGCCAAATAAGAGACTGAACCGCCATCTTACTGAAAAAGCAAAAAGGCAGCCGTTTTTGGCTGCCTTTTAAGGGGAAAGCAGTGTAGCGGCCGTTTGGCCAGCACAGCGTTATGACGATTTTTTGAGGGCGCCGGCGGTGCGTGCAAAACGTGTACGGAACCTTTCGACTCGACCCGTTTCAACTGCGCGAGTTTGGGCTCCGGTGTAAAACGGATGCGACTCGGAGGTAACATCGCACTTGAAAAGCGGATAGGTTTTACCATCGAGTTCGATGGTTTCGCGACTATTTAATGTCGAACGCGAGATAAAGGTGTTACCTGTTTGTTGATCAAGGAAAACAACTTCTCGGTATTCGGGATGGATGCCTTTTTTCATGGTGCTTCCAGGGTTGCGGGTGAAAACTGGCAAGCTTAAGCTTAAAGCTTCGGGCTGTTTGGGCATAAGCCATCTAATAATGCGTTGCCAAAGTAGGGTTTAAAGTTAATCTAGCTATTCTAGCCAGTAAACTCTATGAAATCAAGTGCTTGCTCAAGCTAAATTCGTGTTAATTAAGCCTAGTTATTTAAAGGCTTTTCTCGTAGAAACCGTTAAAACCATTTACCTTACACTTGGCCGCGCTCGGCAAGCGAAATAGCCTCCGAGCCAGTAACGATTAAATGGTCTAGTAAGGTTATGTCTACCAAAGATAGTGCTTGCTTAAGATGGCGAGTAAGGCTGAGATCGGCTTGGCTTGGTTCGGCAAGGCCAGAAGGGTGGTTATGCGCCAAAATTAAGGCCGCTGCATGGTTACGTAAAGCCGATTTGATAATTTCTCGGGGGTAAACCGACGCCTGATTTAATGTGCCTCGCGACAGCTCTTCGCTGGTAATTAAGCGATATTGGCTGTCTAAAAACAAGGCAATGCAGTGCTCAATTTTTAAATGTCCCAATGTCGTTATGCAAAAGCGCTTGACGTCATCAAGCTTGTTTAGCGTTTGGCCGGTTTGTAGGGCTTCACTAATAGCACGCCGATTCAGCTCGTTAATTGCCAGCAGCTGTGTGGTCTTTGCTAAACCCATACCCGGAACGGCCATAAGCGCCGATGCTTCCGCACTGAGCAAGGCGCGCAAACCGTCAAATTGCTTGATTAAGTCGTGACTAAAAGCAATCGCATTGCGGCCCTTGACGCCGGTGCGGAGGATGATGGCCAATAGTTCGGCAGTAGTGAGTACATGGGCTCCGTGAGCCAAAAGACGCTCGCGCGGTCGCTCCGGATTGGCGCCAACTAACATATCCTTCATAGAAGCCTCTACAATAAGGGTTAAAATTAACAGCCATTACGGTGACACAGTTCCATGAATACGCCCGAGCCTGCGAAGGTTTTTGTCCAGCCGGATTCTTACCTTACTCTCCATTATCGTCTTACTTTGCTCGATGGCCCTGCCGCTGGCCGTGTAGTAATCGATACCTACAATTCTCGCCCCGCAACTTTGCAAATGGGTGCTGGGCAATGGGCTCCGGGGCTAGAGGCGGTATTAGTGGGGCGCCCAGAGGGTAGCGAGTTCAGTGTCAACGTGCCTGCTAGTGATGCGTACGGAGAACGTAATCCAGACCTTGTTCAACGCGTCAAATCTGAGCTCCTAGAAGGCTTTGAGCGTCCTGAAAGTTATTCTCCGGGTGATGCCATCGAGTTCTCTGGGCCCAACGGCGTGCAGTATTCGGGGGTGTTTCTTGAGGCAGGCGACGGCTGGGTTTTACTCGATTTTAATCATCCGATGGCAGGCCGTGCCCTGCGCGTCGATGCTACGTTGTTGGGGGTGTTGTAATGTCCGTTATTAACCAGGCCACAAAAACAGCTACTACGTCTGCTCGTCCGACTGTTGTCAGTCGCGCCGGGGCCGAAGTTGTTTTGGCGCAACCCCGAGGATTTTGTGCCGGGGTCGATCGCGCGATTGATATCGTCGAGCGCGCCCTCGAATTACACGGGGCTCCAATTTATGTGCGCCACGAAATTGTTCACAACCGTTTTGTGGTGCAAGATTTAAAAACCAAAGGGGCTATTTTTATTGACGAGCTCCACGAGGCTCCTAAAGGAGCAATTGTGGTTTTCTCGGCGCATGGGGTCTCTAAACGTGTGCGCGACGAAGCCGAGCAAATGGGTTTGAAGGTCTTCGACGCTACTTGCCCTTTAGTTACTAAGGTTCACGTAGAGGTTAAACGCTGGCGAGACCAAGGCCGCGAAGTTATCATGATTGGCCACCGCGGTCATCCCGAAGTTGAGGGTACCCTGGGCCAAGTTACCGATGGTATTTATTTAATCGAAACTTGCGAAGATGCTCACAATTTAGAGGTCGAAAACCCCGACAACCTTGCTGTGGTAACCCAAACTACGCTGTCAGTAGACGATGCTAGCGCGATCGCCGAAATTTTGCGCGAGCGCTTTCCCACCATTGTTGAACCTAAAAAAAGCGATATTTGTTATGCCACACAAAATCGACAAGATGCCGTTAAATTAATGGCTTCCGAGTGCGATTTTGTCTTGGTTGTTGGCAGCACGAATAGCTCAAACTCTAATCGCTTACGCGAGGTG
>DATGSD010000047.1:0-6396 GCA_035302965.1 Burkholderiaceae bacterium
GTATAAGCCACATAAGACAATTCGGCCATAGGGTCGCCCGATGGCTCTCTAAGTATTAAGGTGCCGCCAGTTACTTGGTAATCGAAGGTATTGTCGGAATACTAACAGAGCCTATCCATTTCTACGAGTAAAAACCCAAAACGCTAAGCACGTTCGGTGCATAAAAAAACCGGCTGTAAAGCCGGTAAAACACGTTTTAGCGTAAAAATAATTGGGTTGCTAGCAGGCAACCAACAACCCAAAACGCCTTTAATAAATTGGCCTTGCTAGCAAGCCTTAATCAATTAGATTTACCACCCTCTTCGTTAGGGCCTGTTGGGCCACCCTGGGCTTCGATGCCACCAATGGCCTTCATTGATAAGCGCAAACGGCCTTTGTCGTCGGCCTCGATAACCTTAATGCGAACATCTTGGCCAACTTTTAATACATCGTTGATATTGCCAATGCGGTAATTAGCAATTTCAGAAATGTGTAGCAAGCCGTCGCGACCCGGTAAAACCTGAACAATGGCACCAAAATCGAGCAAACGCAAGACAGGGCCTTCGTAGACTTGGCCAACCTCGACATCGGCTGTAAGCTCTTTAATACGACGTTCGGCTTCGCGTGCATGGTCGAGATCGGCGCTAGAAATAGTAATCACACCATCTTCGCCAATATCGATTTGCGTGCCGGTTTCTTCGGTAAGGCTGCGAATAGTTGCCCCACCCTTGCCAATAACATCTCGAATTTTTTCGGGATTAATTTTAACGGTAAGCATGCGTGGAGCGAACTCGGAAAGCTCAGTGCGCGAGCCTTCGAGCGATTGCTTCATAACGCCCAAAATATGCAAACGGGCTTCGCGCGCTTGCTCGAGCGCAACATGCATAATTTCTTTATTAATGCCCTGGATTTTAATATCCATTTGCAAAGCGGTAATACCGCTAGAGGTACCGGCGACTTTAAAGTCCATATCGCCTAGATGATCTTCATCGCCCAAAATGTCGGTTAGTACGGCAAATTTACCGCCATCTTTAATTAGCCCCATGGCCACACCAGCCACGTGATCGCTAATAGGCACACCGGCATCCATAAGTGCTAGAGAAGCACCGCAGACGCTAGCCATAGACGAGGAGCCGTTAGATTCGGTAATTTCGGATACAACGCGAATGGTGTACTGGAAATCGTCGGCGGGTGGCAGCAAAGCCTGCAAAGCGCGTTTGGCTAAATTACCATGGCCGATTTCACGACGCCGTGGCGCACCAAAGCGACCAGTTTCGCCGGTTGAGAACGGCGGAAAGTTGTAATGCAGCATGAAACGATCGCGCGAATCGCCCATAACCGAGTCGATAATTTGCTCGTCTTGCTTGGTACCCAAAGTAGCAACAACCAGCGCCTGCGTTTCGCCACGCGTAAATAAGGCGCTGCCATGAGCCCGCGGTAAAAAGCCCAGACGAACATCGATGGGGCGCACGGTACGGGTGTCGCGGCCATCGATGCGCGGCTCGCCATTTAAAATTTTGCCACGAACAATGTCAGACTCGAAACCAAATAAGATGGAATCGACCTCGACGGGGTCAACTGCCTCTTCTGCAGTGCCAGCAACTCCAGTAAGCAAACCTTGCTTAACTTCGGCATAGATTTCGGCAATGCGTTGGCTGCGCGCTTGTTTCTCGCTGATGGCATAGGCTTGCTGTAAAGGCTCGAAGGCACGAGTGCGCAAGGTTTCGATTAAGGCTTCGTTTTTAGCCGGTGCCTGCCAATCCCACTCGGGTTTGCCGGCCTCGGCAACCAGTTCGTGGATGGCTTCGATAGCCACTTGCATTTGCTCGTGACCATAAACAATAGCGCCCAACATAACCTCTTCGGTAAGTTGGTTGGCTTCAGATTCGACCATTAACACCGCCTGCTCGGTACCGGCAACGATTAAATCGAGGGCAGACTCTTCGAGCTGGGTAGTACTGGGGTTCACAACATATTGTTGATCGATATAAGCCACCCGCGCAGCGCCAATTGGACCATTAAAGGGTATGCCAGAAATTGCCAAGGCTGCCGACGCACCAATTAATGCCGGGATGTCGGGGTTGATTTCGGGGTCAACCGAAATGGCATGAATAATAATTTGAACTTCGTTGTAAAACCCTTCAGGGAATAAAGGGCGCAAAGGACGATCGATGAGGCGCGAGGTTAGCGTTTCTTTCTCGGAAGGTTTACCTTCGCGCTTAAAAAAGCCGCCCGGAATGCGGCCGGCAGCGTAAGTTTTTTCGACATAGTCGACCGTTAATGGGAAAAAATCTTGGCCTGGGCGCGCTTCTTTAGCACCCACAGCAGTGGCCAGAATAATGGTGTCTCCCATAGAGACCAAAACCGCACCTGTTGCTTGGCGGGCGATGACACCGGTTTCTAAAGTAACCGTGTGTTGGCCATATTGAAACGACTTCGTCGTTTTATTAAACATTAGAAAGCATCCTTAAAATAAAAAACCGTGTACTTCGCGACATTTTTTTCGCAAAGCACACGGCTACATCATAATGGGGGTAATTGCCCCAATATCACTTGCGCAGACCGAGTTTTTCGATGAGGTCGCGATAAGAATCGGGGTTACGTGACCGGAGATAATCGAGCAGTTTGCGACGACGGCTAACCATGCGCAATAAACCACGGCGTGAGTGGTGGTCTTTTAAATGAGCTTTAAAGTGATCGCCCAACTGGTTGATACGGGCAGTAAGTAATGCAACTTGAACTTCTGGTGAACCGGTATCGCCAGGGCTGCGTTGAAATTGTTGAACGATTTCGGATTTGGAAGCGTCGGTAAGAGACATGATTAAATAACCCTCTGAGAACGTGCGACAAGGCCGAGGTGCCCTGACGTGTTAAGTAAAAGATAATATTATAACGGAAAATTGACTAGGCTGACGAAAGCGATGCGAATAAAACAGCAGCCCTTAATTAGCAACAAATTTTAACCACTAATTAGCGGAACCACGGCGTTGGGCCAACAGCTGACGCGCGCGACGCCAACGCCATAACAAAATGGGCCAACCCGAAAGCCCATATAAAACAAAGAGGCCAAACAAAACAACAGGCGGGTCGCTAGAAACAAAAACAAACACGGCTACTACCGCTAGCATGGCCCAAAAAGGCACGCTGCGCCCCAGGGTAAAGGTTTTACCACTGTAAAACGGCACACTGGTTACCATGGCGATGCCTGCGTAAACCGTGATGGCAAACGCTAGCCACTCGAGGCTGGCCCCAGGAAGCATTAGCTTGTTATCGATGGCTAACCAAATAAAACCCGCCAACAAAGCAGCCGCAGCTGGACTAGGCAAACCTTGGAAAAAGCGCTTATCGAGTATGGCGGTTGTAATGTTGAAGCGCGCCAAACGCAATGCCGCGCCCACCACATAAATAAAAGCGGCCAACCAACCCCAGCGCCCGAGGTCTTGCAAGGCCCATTGGTACATAACCAATGCTGGCGCCAAGCCAAAAGACGTCATGTCGGCTAGCGAATCGTATTGCTCGCCAAACGCCGATTGTGTTTTGGTTAAGCGTGCAACTCGGCCATCCATGGCATCGAACACCATGGCAAAAAACAGCGCAATGGCAGCGATTTCGTAGCGCCCATTAATTGCCTGCACAATGGCATAAAAGCCCGAAAATAAATTAGCCGTGGTAAACGCATTGGGCAGTAAATAAATACTGCGACGCCGGCGGATTTCGTCGGGAGAAGTTGGCATAGTTACTGGACAGTTTTGTACTTGACCAAACGATTAAGAAGAATGCGAAGCTGTGGGAAGTTCGGCAAGTACAGTGCTAGTTGCTGATACTTTATCACCAATTGCCACACGAGGGCGGGCTTCTAGGGGTAAATAAACGTCAACCCTTGATCCAAAACGGATAAAACCGTAGCGTTGCCCTTGCGATAAGGCTTGTTTTACCGTGGCATAGCAAAGGATGCGCTTGGCAACCAAGCCGGCCACTTGCACCGCGGTAATCACCTGGCCTTGGGAGGTGCGCAACACCATGGCATTACGCTCGTTTTCTAATGAAGCCTTATCGAGTGCGGCATTTAAAAACTTGCCCGGAAAATACGTTAGCGAAATCACCTCGCCACTAATGGGTGCTCGGTTAGAGTGCACATTAAACACATTCATGAAAACGCTAATTTTAAGAGCTTGGCGGTTTTCGTAATAAGGGTCGTTGGCCTCTTCGACCACAACAATGCGACCATCGGCTGGGCTAACGACTAAGCTATCGTCGTTAGGGCCTACGCGCGCCGGGTCACGAAAAAACTGCACGATAAATAAAGTAAGCAACCAAAACGGCAGCGACACCCAGCCCCATAACGCCGTAATTATTATTGAAACCACCAAGGCGATGGCTAAAAAAGGCCAGCCTTCGCGTGCAATATAAGGATGAGGATAATTAGCTTGTTTCATACATGCCCAATGGGTAAAGGCGCTAAACGCGATTTAGCACTTGCCAGACAGCCTTAGCTATAAAAGCCAAGATGCATTGTAAAAGCAAATACAACTTGCGCCGGTGCCACAGTTTGTAGCATACCGGCGCAGTAAGCAAACAGTTAGGCGGCTAAACCTTTAAGATTAGCCACCCTGCCCTAGCAAACACTTAGTTTTTGCTTTGATCAACTAATTTGTTTTCGCTAATCCAGGGCATCATGGCGCGTAGCTGCGCGCCAACTTTTTCGATTTTAGAATTGGCATTTAAGCGGCGATGCGACAAAATGCTTGGCGCGCCAGCGGCGTTTTCAAGGATGAAGTTTTTAGCGTACTCGCCGTTTTGAATATTAGCGAGGCATTCGCGCATGGCTTGACGCGTTTCATCGGTAATAATTTTAGGGCCAGTAACGTACTCGCCGTACTCGGCGTTATTAGAAATCGAGTAGTTCATATTGGCAATGCCGCCCTCGTAGATAAGGTCGACAATAAGCTTGAGCTCGTGCAAGCACTCGAAGTACGCCATTTCGGGGGCATAGCCGGCCTCTACTAGCGTTTCGAAACCTGCTTTAATAAGCTCGACCGTACCACCACACAATACCGCTTGTTCGCCGAACAAGTCGGTTTCGGTTTCTTCACGGAAGGTGGTTTCGATAATGCCCGCGCGGCCACTACCAATTGCGCAGGCATACGATAAGCCTAAATCGCGAGCGGCACCCGAATGGTCTTGGTGGACTGCAACTAATGCCGGAACCCCACCACCCTGCGAGTAAGTACCGCGAACGGTATGGCCTGGTGCTTTGGGGGCTACCATGATGACATCGACGTCGTCACGTGGCTGCACTTGGCCATAATGCACGCTAAACCCATGGGCAAATGCCAAGGTAGCGCCTGCTTGCAAGTTGGCGTGAATATGATCGCGATACACCGCGCCGATGGTTTCATCGGGTAGGAGCACCATGACTAAATCGGCCACTTTAACAGCATCGGCCACTTCTTTAACTTCAAGACCTGCATTTTCGGCCTTGCTCCAGGAGGCCCCGCCCTTGCGTAAACCAACCACAACCTTAACGCCAGAATCGTTTAGGTTTAAAGCGTGCGCATGACCTTGCGACCCATAACCGATAATGGCAACTGTCTTTCCTTTAATTAAAGACAGATCGCAATCTTTGTCGTAAAAAACTTTCATGTAGAGCTCCAACTATGCAAGATATTCGTGCTATGAGCCGGCTAAACCGGCTCATGAATTAGTAATTGGCCATTAGACAAAATTTGTCCGGCCCAAACAAGACAACAACACTACAATTTTAAAACTCGCTCGCCACGGCCAATGCCCGAAACCCCAGTGCGGACGGTTTCGAGAATAGCCGTGCGATCGATGGCGCCAATAAAGGCTTCGATTTTGCCTTGGTCGCCAGTAAGTTCGATGGTGTAGACCTTATCGGTGACATCGATGATGCGGCCACGGAAAATATCCGCCATGCGCTTGAGCTCTTCTCGCTCTTTACCCACCGCGCGCACTTTAATCATCATAAGTTCGCGCTCGATGTGGGGGCCTTCAGATAAATCGACCACCTTCACTACTTCGATAAGACGGTTAAGGTGTTTGGTGATTTGTTCGATCATGTTACCCGAGCCATCGGTGACGATAGTCATGCGCGACAAGGTTGCATCTTCGGTAGGGGCAACCGTTAAGGTTTCGATGTTATAGCCCCGTGCCGAAAACAAGCCCACCACACGCGATAAGGCCCCAGGTTCGTTTTCTAGAAGAACAGAAAGAATGTGTTTCATGGTGCCCCTCTAGAGATCTTCAGCGCCAAGCAGCATTTCGGTTAAACCACAGCCCGCTTTAACCATAGGCCACACGTTTTCGGCTTTGTCGGTAATAAAGTCTAGGAAAACCAAACGATCTTTATTGCTAACAAACGCTTCGTGCAAAGCCGGCTCGACATCGGCGGGTTTA
>DATGSD010000048.1:0-3470 GCA_035302965.1 Burkholderiaceae bacterium
CATTCAAAGGCGATAAACAAGGTTTCGACACCATGCATTACGCCGAAACCGAAATCCGCCGTATTGCACGAATAGGTTTTGAAGCCGCGCAAAAGCGCCGAGGCAAATTATGCAGCGTCGACAAAGCGAATGTGCTCGAAACCTCGCAGCTATGGCGTGACACAGTTACGGCAATGGCTGCCGATTACCCCGATGTCGAACTCTCGCATATGTATGTCGACAACGCCGCCATGCAATTGGTTAGAGCCCCTAAAGAATTCGACGTTATTGTTACCGGCAACCTGTTTGGCGATATTCTGTCTGACGAGGCGGCCATGTTAACGGGCTCTATTGGCATGTTGCCGTCAGCTTCGCTTAACGAGGCTGGCCAAGGTCTTTACGAACCCAGCCACGGCTCAGCCCCCGATATTGCTGGCACCGATCAAGCCAACCCCTTGGCCACCATTTTATCGGCCGCCATGCTGCTACGTTATTCTTTAAACCTCCCTGATGCCGCTCAACGGGTTGAAACGGCCGTTCAAAATGTTCTCGAGCAACATTTACGAACCGCCGACATCCACGAAGGCGGAACAACCCTCGTTAAAACCTCAGAAATGGGAGATGCGGTTCTGAAAGCGTTAAACTAAGGGTATCAACCTATTTGGCTCTTGACGGCTTCGTCAACAACATTTAGGCAATAAATTTTTAAAGCGACCACACTATGACACAATCTGTAGGTTTAGTTGGCTGGCGCGGCATGGTCGGATCCGTTCTCATGCAGCGCATGCGCGACGAAAACGATTTCTCTCTGTTTCAACCCGTATTTTTCTCAACCAGTAATGCCGGCGGCAAAGCGCCCGAGTGGGCCGATGGCGCTGGGCCTTTACAAGATGCCTACGACATCGATATTTTAAAAAAGCTACCTATTATCGTAACGGCACAAGGTAGCGATTACACCGAGGCCGTTTATGGCAAGCTGCGCGACGCCGGCTGGACGGGTGTCTGGATTGACGCCGCCAGTGCTTTACGCATGAACGACAGCTCAGTAATTGTTCTCGACCCCGTTAACCGTAGCATGATCGATGGCGCACTAAAACAAGGCACCAAAGATTTTATCGGCGGTAATTGCACGGTTAGCTGCATGCTAATGGCTATTTCTGGGCTCTTCGAAAACGATCTCATCGAATGGATGACCAGCATGACTTACCAGGCGGCATCTGGCGGTGGGGCACAGCATATGCGCGAACTTTTAACCCAATTTGGCCTACTTAATGCCGAAGTTAAAAGCTTGCTCGACGATCCCGCTTCAGCCATTGTCGACATCGATCGTGGCGTCTTAAAAGCCCAACACGATAGCAGCCTGCCGCAAGAACATTTTGGTGTGCCGCTAGCTGGCAGCCTTATCCCCTGGATCGATTCCGACCTCGAAACCGGCATGTCGCGAGAAGAATGGAAAGCCGAAACCGAAACCAATAAACTTTTGGGCCGCGGCTCAGGCAATGCCCCCCGTGTACCCATCGACGGCATCTGTGTACGCATTGGCGCCATGCGCTCGCACAGCCAGGCATTTACCATCAAACTTAAAAAAGATCTTCCCCTCGACGAAATTAACGATATCATTAGCCAAAGCACGCCCTGGACAAAATTCGTCCCCAATCAGCGCGAAGCAACCATGCAACAATTAACGCCGGTTGCAGTAACAGGCACACTCGATATTCCGGTTGGTCGCGTCCGTAAATTGTCTATGGGTTCTACTTATATCAGCGCGTTTACTGTTGGCGACCAGCTTTTGTGGGGTGCTGCCGAACCATTACGCCGCATGCTGCGCATTACCTTAGGCGAACTTTAAAATGGCAACATCTTGTCACGATAATACAGGTACTTATTTACGAAAGGCTCATCCCCTGTTACTGGCAGTTTTACTAACACTCGTAGCAGGGGGTAAGGCAGACGCGTTTAGTTTTGGTCATGCTCGCTTGGTTTCAGCAGCAGCCGAACCCCTACGTATCCAAGTACCACTTAATAAATTATCGCCACAAGAAATTGATACGCTTAGTGTTCGCCTGGCGCCGCAAAGTCGTTGGCAAGAAGCCGGCTTAACGCCACCAACACCCTTAAACACCTTATCGGTTCAGTTGCAACCGGGTTTAAAGCCCGATAGCCGCTTGGTGGTTGTCGAATCGTCACAAGTTTTGCAAACCAACACTGCCGACTTATTACTCAATGTCGAAACTGCCAGCGGGCAACAACCCTATCAAGTCAGTGTTTTGGCCTCTTATGCGCCCGAGCAAGTCGTTACGGTTACAAGCAGCGCACCTGAGCAGCCGCAAACGATTAACGTTGTTTATGGCGACACATTATGGGCTTTGGCTCAGCGCCACAACGTTGCTGGGAGCACCATTTTCCAAATGCTTTATGCGCTGCATCAAGCCAACCCCCACGCATTTGCTAATGGCAATATCAACCGTTTAAAGGCAGGGGTAAGGTTACAACTTCCTAGCCAAGAGGCCTTACAACAAATAAGCCGCCGGCAAGCGCAGCAATTTTTCGAGCAACAAATGCAAGCGTTTCATGGCGCCCAAGCCACTGCCGAAGGCGCTACGCAAGCAGCTCAAGCAGCAGCAAGTGCCGCAACACAAGCAGCAGCAACACCAGCGCCTCAGCCTGCTACTAAGCCACAAGCTCAAGCTGCCCCCGAGCCACACAGCGGTGCGCTCGACGCCACAGCAACGCCACCAGCACCCGAAGCGGCTAGCCCAAAATCTGAAAAAGGACGCTTATTACTATCAAGTGCCCAAGCTGAAAGCACCAGCAATGCCAGCCAATCTGGCACTTCGACAGCAGCGTCCGCAACCAGCGATACCCGCGCAAGCAAGCCTAGCGATTCGTCCGCCGACAGCGCCATGGCCAAATCAGTTCAAGCCGATGATGCCTTAGCCACGCAAAAAAACATTCAAGAAACCGACGAACGCTTATCGCAACTCGAGCGCAATGTTAAAAGTGTCAACGAAGCGCTGCAATCGCAAGGCACAGCAGCCAAAGATGCTTTAGTAGAAGGGGCCCGTTCGCTTAGCCAATCAATTGCCGAGCTTACCGGTAGTGGGTCGGCGCCAAGCACGCCCGACCACGCGGGCGAAGAGCCACCTAGTAACAACCAAGCCAGCGATTCGGCTCAAGTACAACTCGGCTCTGCTGATGCCCAAAAGCCAACAGATCATATCAGCACACTTCAACGCGCTCAGCCAGCAGTCGGCACAAGCGAATCCGACACTCCTTCACCGCAAGCTGCGGCCACAAGCGGTGCTGAAACAAGCGAAGCGGGCAGGGTAGCAGCGGCCGCCGAACCAACAGCTGCAGCTACAGACACAGCAGCCGCTTCTTCAACGGGTCCAGCATCGGCCGAACGCACTAAAGCGGCTAGCGAAAGCGCGGGTACCGAGCGCACATCGCCAGCTATTACTTCAGAAACACAACCATCATCGGCTGTCACA
>DATGSD010000049.1:0-2670 GCA_035302965.1 Burkholderiaceae bacterium
TAAACGCCGTCGTGAGCCAAAACCGAGGTCGCTTGCGCCAACTGCAAAAGAGTGAACGCGTTATAACCCTGCCCAACCGCCACCGACACCGTTTCACCTGCATACCAACGTTGTTGCTCAGGTTGTTTATAAGCACTTCGCTTCCAAGCAATTGACGGCAAAACACCACGACGCTCGCCATCGAGATCGATTCCGCTTAGCTGTCCGAAACCGAACTGCTTATTAAAATCGTGCAAGGCATCGACACCGATATCAGGACCTAAAGAATAAAAATAGGTATCGGATGACACAACCAAGGCCTTATGCATATCGGTCATCCCGTATGCAACTCCGCCTGCGTTTCGGAAGCGCTGATTGCCAAGCTCGAAATATCCAGGATCGAAAATTCGCTCGCGCGCATCGCGTTTACCTAATTCGAGAGCAGCCAGCGCAACAAAAGGCTTGTAAGTTGATCCGATTGGATAGGTGCCATACAGTGGGCGATTAATTAATGGATGATCGGGCGATTCGTTTAACGCTTGCCAGCTTTCGACATCGATGCCATCAATAAATAAATTTGGATCAAACGAAGGCGCAGAAACAAATGCCAAGATTTCTCCGGTAGCCGGCTCGATAGCAACCAATGCCCCCCGTTTATCGGCAAACAAACTTTCGGCCTTTTTTTGCAAGCCAATATCGATGGATAGGGTTAAATTGGCCCCGGGACTAGGATCGACGCGGTTTAAAACGCGCACCGGACGCCCCGAAGCAGTGACTTCAACCTCTTCGATACCCGTCGTGCCGTGCAGGGTCGATTCCCACGTTTTTTCTATGCCTTTTTTGCCAATAATATCGGTACCACGGTAATTACCGCGTTCGCCAGAAGCTTCTAGACGGTCGATATCTTCTTCTGAAATGCGGCCAACATAACCTAATACATGAGCAGCCAATTCGCCGTGGGGATATTCTCGTACCCAACGGGCACGAAGCTCAACCCCAGGGAATTGATACGCGTGGGCAGCAAACCAAGACGCTTCTAAATCATTAAGATTGTTACGCAAAATAATAGGGTTGTAGCGCCCAACTTGTTTTAAGCGTTGTAAAAATCGTTGACGTTGCAGCGGGCTGATATACACGACATGCCCTAAGGCCTCGAGTAAGGCTTCAGGATCTTTAATTTGTGCCGGCAATACCTCGAGAGTGTAATCGCGGTAATTACGCGCCAAAACCTCGCCGTTTCTATCGTAAATTTCGCCCCGCCGCGGAGCGATTGGCACGACCGCAATGCGGTTTTGGTCGGCTCGCGCTGCCAAACCTTCGTAGCGAACAACTTGCAAATGCCACAAACGTAAGGCCAGCCCAACAAATAAAAGCAAGGCTAAAGCACCAGCCACACACACGCGCACAGTAAGTTGGCGCTTATGAGCTTGATGGCTGGATTTAAATGCGAACATAAAATGCCCTGAACAATAGCAGCAAGCGAATTAACATTTAGGTGCTGGCGTTATCGATATCTTCGAGTCGGCGTTGGGGTAAATGTAAAATAATATCGGCAAATGGCCATAAGGCAACAGTAAATAATGTAGACCATAGCCAAACCCAACCGCCCCATTCGCCCGATAACCAGGCATGAATAACTTGTCCTATTGCCTGCGCCAACACAAAAAATGGCAATAAATGCAACATCTGGACCACAGCACCAAACTGCAACAAACGACGGCGCAAAACAATAACGCTGTAAGCAACTAGCGTATACACCAAGGCTTGTTCACCCAAAAGCCCAGCATCGTGAACATCCATTAAAAAACCAAAAACAAAAGCTGTTAACAAGCCCACTCGACGTGGTTCGTTTAAACACCAAAATGCAATAACAAGTAATAAAACATTAGGGGCTGGCGCCCAGATTCGCCACGGTAACAATGAAATTAACCAGACAAAAAGCAAAGAGCCCCAAACAAACCAAAAGCCCGAGGGGTAGCGAAACGGTGCCGCATCGATGGGCTCAAGTGCGCTAAGCGACGACTGCGCTGGCGCATCAGTAACCTGCCTGACCGAACTTAGTTGGCGGCGCGTCATTTTTCCTCCGGCCGTTCGTTATCGGGTGTTTCTGTAAGCAAGACCAGAAAATGGCGGTAACGTTCTGGGTGGGCGAGTGGCGTTGCAACAGCAAGCGAAAAACCAAGGGCATGGTCGTGCGAAACCTCATCGACTTTAGCCACTGGTAAGCCTGCCGGAAACAAACCACCAATGCCGCTAGTAACAAGCGTGTCTCCGACCTGAATATCGGCCTCTGGCGTTAGATAACGTACTTCAACTTTGCCAGGTAAACTGCCACCAAACACGATGAGTCGCAAACCATTGCGCAAAATTTGTACCGGAATTGAAACCTTGTCGTCAGTTAATAAAGCCGCTTCAGAGGTAAACGGCGTTACACGTACAACCTGGCCCACAACACCACCCTCGTCGATAACCGGCATGCCCGGTCGGATACCGCTTGAACGACCTTTATTAAAAACCAAATGACGGGTAAACGCATTTGCAGGTTCGTAAAGAACCTCGACAGCAACCGATGGCTGCATCGCCCGGTCGGCCACATTTAATAAACGTCGCAACTGCTGGTTTTCGGCACTGAGCTGTGCGGCATGCGTGGCTAACTGGGCTAGCTCGACGCGCTGACGCTGTAGGGCTTCT
>DATGSD010000050.1:0-14613 GCA_035302965.1 Burkholderiaceae bacterium
ACACAACGCCGTCAAGCGCCGACAAGCCGTCTTCTGATAAAAACACACCATGAGCAAGAAAAAAGGCCACGATTCTATCGACGACAGCCAAGATACCTTTATTGCCCACCTCGTCGAATTGCGTAACCGCTTGCTTAAAGCGGTGGCCGCAGTTTTGCTTATTTTTATTGCGCTGTTTTTATATCCGGGGCCAGCACAAATTTACGATTTTCTGGCTCAGCCCATGCTCACCGCCCTTCCTCAGGGCACACGCATGATTGCCACTGGGGTTATTACGCCCTTTATGGTACCCATAAAAGTAACGTTGTTAGCAGCCTTTTTAATTGCTCTGCCCTTTGTGTTGTACCAAGCTTGGGCCTTTGTCGCACCCGGCCTTTATAAGCACGAACAGCGCTTAGCCTTGCCACTTATTTTTTCAAGCACAGTTTTGTTTTTATTGGGCATGGCCTTTTGTTATTTTGTGGTGTTTAAAACCGTCTTTCATTTTATTACGGGGTTTGCACCACAATCGATTACACCTGCGCCCGACATCGAAGCCTACGTCAACTTTGTCATGACAATGTTTATCGCATTCGGTATTACATTTGAAGTACCGGTGGCCGTCATTTTATTAGTAAAAACCGGCGTTGTGTCTATCGATGCACTTAAGCAAGCACGTGGTTACGTCATTGTTGGCGCGTTTGTCATTGCCGCCATCGTCACTCCACCCGACGTCTTAAGCCAATTTATGCTTGCTGTACCGCTTTGCCTGCTATACGAAGTGGGCTTATTAGCGGCCCGCCTGCTCAAAAAACGCGACACCAGCGCAAGCAATCAAGAAATTGCCGAACGTAGCGAATAAACCATGTCAAATACCTCATCGTCCGTTTGCGCCATCGAGCTAGAACGCTGGATGGATACGCTTCTCGATAGCCACGCTATTAGCGATTATTGCCCCAATGGTCGGCAAGTTGCTGGCAAGCCCAAAGTGGGCAAAATAGTTAGCGGGGTTACCGCATCACTGGCCTTATTAGAAGCCGCCATCGAACACCAAGCTGATGCCATTTTGGTGCACCATGGGTGGTTCTGGAAAAACGAAGACCCGCGCCTAATTGGCAGTAAAGGTAAACGTGCCGCTTTAGCACTTAAACACGGCATAAACATTTACGGTTACCATCTGCCGCTCGACATGCACCCAAGCTTGGGCAACAACGCCCAACTGGCGCAAATAATGGGCTGGGAAGCCAAACGCGACGCTAACAAGCAGCCGCTAACCTGCGGCCCAAACGACTTAATTTGGCTGGGGCATTGCGGGCAAAACAAAACCCTTAAACAACTGCAAGACGACATCGCTAACATCTTAAAACGCCAACCCTTGGTAATTGGCAACGCCGATCAAACGCTAGATACCATTGCTTGGTGTACCGGTGCTGCGCAGGGCATGATGCAAGATGCCATCGATGCCGGTGCCCAAGCGTTTATTACTGGCGAGGCCTCTGAGCCAAACTACCACCTTGCCAACGAAACCGGCACGGCATTTATTGCAGCCGGCCACCATGCCACCGAACGCTACGGCGTTAAGGCGCTAGGCGAAGCGGTTGCCCAACACTTCGGAATCGAAACCGTCTTTATTGACCTCGACAACCCAATTTAAGCGGCATAAAACGTAAACGGCTTAGGGCTGCTAAGCCGGCAGGTAGTAAAACAGCGCTGCAAACTAGCTGGCTTACCGTAGCGTAAAAACGTCCACGGCAAGCCTAAACAACGACGTTACTTCGTTTTTAGCAAATCGCGAATTTCTTCTAGCAAGCGGATATCGGCTGCAGGCTCGGGCTCGGCAACGGCCTCTTCAGCCGCCTGCTCTTTTTCGAAACGTGTACGGGCGCTGTTGATCATTTTCACCATGACAAACACAACTAATGCCAACAGAATAAAATTGATCAAAATAGTAATAAAATTACCCCAACCCAAAACATTTGCTCCGGCTTCTACCAAAGCTTCGTAGGTTTGCGGGCCTGTGTAGTCGGCCGGCTGGCTTAATACCCAGTACAAATTACTAAAATCGGCTCCGGTTCCCAAGATGGCGCTAATTAGCGGCATAATGACATCTTGAACTAACGAATCGATGATTTTGCCGAAAGCGCCACCGATAATGACACCAACAGCTAAATCAACCATACTGCCTTTAACAGCGAACTCTCGGAACTCGGCAATAAAGCCTTTAGCTTTGCTCATAAACAGACCCTTTTTGTTAATTTCACCCATTGCCGGGCAAGCGTTATAATATGCGGTTAAAGCAATATTCTAAACCTTTACACCTTGAATCATATGCCCAAAGGCACAAATAAGGATAGAAGCATGAGTCAAGACAAGTCGCAGCCAGACAACGCTGCCGCCATTGACAACACGCTGCCACCAGACCCATCACGTCGGCGCTGGGTAGCAACTACGTGTGTATTAGGCGGCGCGGCGGGTGTTGCAACAGCCGTTCCATTTGTTAGTACTTTCGCCCCGTCCGCAAAAGCCCGCGCTGCAGGCGCACCTGTCGAACTCGACCTGTCTACCATTCCTGCCGGCGAAATGCGCACTGTCGAATGGCGCGGTCAGCCAGTTTGGGTCCTGCACCGCACACCCGAACAAATCGACGCCTTAAAAAGCAACGATAAATTCCTTGCCGATCCCAACTCCGAGCGGCCGGGTTTCACTCCGTTTTACGCCAAAAACGAATATCGCTCGCGTAAACCCGAATACCTCGTTGCCGTTGGTATCTGCACCCACTTAGGTTGTTCACCAACCCCTCACCTAGCAGCAGGCAGCGGGCCTGGTTTGCCCTCCCACTGGGAAGGCGGCTTCTTTTGCCCCTGTCACGGCTCTTCATTCGATCTGGCCGGACGCGTTTACCGAAACGTTCCTGCCCCCGACAACCTTCTAGTGCCACCCTACGAGTTCTCCGCAGATGGCACCCACGTAATCATTGGCGTCGACGAAGACAACAAAGCTTAAATTTAAGCCCAACACTTCATAAACGCTTCGCACGATAGAAAAAGGAATCGCTTCCATGGCTGGCGAGAAAACCGTCGAAACGACCGGACTTTTAGGGTGGATAGACCAACGCTTTCCGCTATCCAAGCTCTTTAAAGAGCACATGTCCGAGTACTATGCCCCCAAAAACTTTAACTTTTGGTACTTTTTTGGCTCATTAGCACTGCTAGTGCTGGTTATCCAAATTGTTACCGGCATCTTCCTCGTCATGAGCTATAAACCCGATGGGCGCTTTGCCTTCGAATCGGTCGAATACATCATGCGCGAGGTCCCGTGGGGCTGGCTAATTCGCTACATGCACTCTACCGGCGCCTCCATGTTCTTTGTGGTGGTGTATTTACACATGCTACGCGGCCTTTTTTACGGTTCTTACCGTAAACCACGCGAGCTAGTCTGGATCTTTGGTGTCGCTATCTTTTTAGCGCTTATGGGCGAAGCCTTTATGGGCTACCTGTTACCTTGGGGACAAATGTCTTACTGGGGTGCCCAGGTTATTGTTAATCTGTTTTCAGCCATTCCGTTTATTGGCCCCGAGCTCGCCATCTGGATTCGCGGCGATTACGTCGTTTCCGATGCCACCCTAAACCGTTTCTTTGCCTTCCACGTTATCGCCATTCCATTGGTCTTAATTGGTTTGGTTGTCGCACACATTATTGCTTTACACGAAGTCGGTTCAAACAACCCCGATGGCATCGAAATTAAAGACGGCCCCAAAGACGCAAAAGGCCACCCAGTCGATGGCATTCCTTTCCATCCGTACTACACGGTGCACGATCTCGTCGGCGTTGCTGGCTTTCTTATCGTGTTTGCCGCCATCATATTTTTTGCTCCCGAAATGGGCGGCTTCTTCCTCGAATACAACAACTTCATCCCGGCCGATCCGCTCGCTACGCCGCCACATATTGCGCCAGTTTGGTATTTCACGCCGTTTTATTCCATGTTGCGTGCTATCACCGACGAATTCACCTGGGTTCTCGCAGGTCTTTCCGTCCTGGCAGCTATTGGCTTCTTAATCAAGGGCAAAGCACCTGGTATTCGTCGCTTAATCGTGCCGGTTATCTTGCTTGTTCTTGCCGTTCTCTTGCGTAGCATCGACGCCAAATTCTGGGGTGTAGTCGCCATGGGTGGTTCTGTCGTACTGCTGTTCTTCTTGCCGTGGCTCGACCATTCGCCTGTACGTTCCATCCGCTTCCGTCCTACCTGGCACAAATGGCTGTATGGTATTTTCATTGTTACGTTTGTCGTGCTTGGCTATTTAGGCACCGAGCCTCCAAGCCCCGTCTACAACCTGCTTAGCCAAATCGGCACGCTAATCTACCTGGGCTTTTTCTTGCTAATGCCTTTCTGGAGCCGCATTGGCAAATTCAAGCCTGTTCCCGAGCGTATCCGCTACAAAAGCAAACACTAAGGCCCAACAAACGGAATCACCATGATTAAAAAGTTGCTCGGCGCTATCGCCATAACCTTACTCTGTACCGTTTCTGCCGGGGCCGATGAAGCCGCCAAGGTTACGCCTGCTCCGGATCGCATCAACAATTTGCCAGCCCTGCAAAACGGGGCCAAGCTCTTTGTTAACTATTGTTTAAGCTGTCATAGCGCAAAATCGTTGCGTTATAATAAGCTGCAAGAGCTTGGTATTACCGAAGACGACATCAAGAAAAACCTGCTCTTTACTACCGACAAAATCGGCGATCTCATGGAAATCGCCCTCACCCCCGAAGACGCTAAAAACTGGTTCGGTACCACCCCACCCGATCTTTCCGTTATTGCTCGGGCCAAATCAACCACTATGGGCCCAAGTGGCGTCGATTACATCTACAGTTTTTTACGCGCCTACTACCGCGATAATCAACGCAAAACGGGTTGGAACAACGCCGTCTTCCCCAACACCGCCATGCCGCACGTGTTATGGCAGTTGCAGGGGCCGGTCGAATACACCGAGGTTAAAACTCAGCCGATTAGCAACGACGATGGGCAAACCGAATGGGTGCGCACAAAAACCACCTGGGATTACAACGGCTTTTCCGAAACGTCTACCGAAACCCTGGCCAATTACCGCGGCTCGGCTAAGGTCGAAAACATCTTCAAACCTGCCGATGCCGAAAAAGCGGCTGCCTTCGACAACGATGTTGCCGATCTCGCTAACTTTTTGGGTTGGATGGCCGAGCCCAACCAACTCTTCCGTAAAAAGCTGGGTGTTTGGGTGTTAATTTTCCTTGGCATCTTCTTTGTGGCTGCCTGGCGTCTTAACGCCGCTTACTGGAAACACGTCAAGTAATTTGCCGTGCAGAAAAGGTGGTAACAAACCTTGTTGCCACCTTTATAATCTAAGTAAGCCCAATAACGTGCTCCTGGGTTTTTAGCCCGCCCCAAACTGGGCTGCTCGTGTTCATTTTCAGATGGAAACCCCCACTATGATGGTTCTTTATTCCGGAACAACCTGTCCTTTTTCACACCGCTGTCGCTTTGTGCTCTTCGAAAAAGGCATGGATTTCGAAATCCGCGACATCGACCTCTATAACAAGCCCGACGATATTTCCATCATGAACCCTTACGGCCAGGTACCCATCCTGGCCGAGCGCGACCTTATTTTGTACGAATCGAACATTATTAACGAGTACATCGACGAGCGCTTTCCTCATCCTCAGTTAATGCCGGCCGACCCAATCATGCGGGCCCGCACTCGCTTATTTTTATATAACTTCGAACGCGAGCTCTTCAGCCACGTTTGCGTTCTCGAAGATCGCACCGAGCGCCCCGAGGCCGAACTTAAAACCGCACGTAACAATATCCGCGATCGTCTAAGCCAGCTAGCGCCTTTGTTAACAAAAAACAAATACCTACTTGGCGACGAATTCTCTATGCTCGATGTCGCTCTCGCGCCTTTATTATGGCGGTTAAACCATTACGGCATCGAACTACCCAAGGCGGCTGCACCTTTACAAAAATACGGCGAACGTATTTTTTCACGCCCCGCCTTCATCGAGGCCTTAACGCCCTCCGAAAAGGTTATGCGACGCTAAATAAAAGTCTCACTTAGCTTTTTATTCGTTCGCACTTGCTTATATCATGACAACTTTGTCCGAAAGCTCTACGAAACCGTATTTCATCCGAGCCCTGCACGAATGGTGCATCGACAACGGTTACACCCCCCATATTGTTGTCACCGTCGACGAAAACACTGTAGTGCCTGAAGCTCACATCCAAGATGGCCAAATAACCCTTAACATCGGGGCATTGGCCACAAACAATTTATCGCTAGGCAACGAATACATCGACTTTCAAGCGCGTTTTAGCGGCAAGGTCGAACACATTTTCGTGCCCATAGCCGCTGTTTCAGCCATTTATGCCCGCGAAACCGGTGCTGGCATGGGCTTCGAGGTCGAAGTCTCAAAGCCCTATGCAAGCGACGACACGACATCGGGCGATAAAGCTTCTAGCAGTGCCAAACAAAGCGAAAAACCCAACGACGGCCCCGACGACGACAACGGTGGCCGCCCCCACTTAACCATTGTTAAGTAAGCAAACACGGTTTTTTCTGTTTTCCAATGCCCAGCCAAGCAAAGCTTGTAAATTTTTAGTAAACTAGCGAATTACGCCGGCTTAGCTCAGTTGGTAGAGCAGCGCACTTGTAATGCGAAGGTCGGGGGTTCGACTCCTCTAGCCGGCACCAAAATTTATGTGCTTAGTCCACAAAAAAATGGCCTCCTATTGGGGGCCATTTTTATTTTTAGGGCACAACGATCAGAAATTTGCGGCCAACTAACAAACACACATTGGCAACTCAAATTACCGATAATTCGTATTAACTAGCAATAGGGCGTGATTTTTGTTGGGGCTTCGATAAGGCCTTGTAGGCAACGTGCTTAGCTAAGCGCCGCTTTAGTACTTTAGCAATGCGTTTGCTTTGTTTATTAATTTCGCGAAATTGTCCCGAGATTGGGCTAACAAAACCTAATACCTGCAAACCAGGTAATGGATCGAGACGGCCCTGGCAGGCTTGGCTAATTATTTCTGATGAAATGTCGACGCCATCATGAATAATTTCGATACCAGGTTGGGGGTTAAAGCCCGTCGCAAAAATAATGCTGTCGGCTTGTAAAACCTCGACGTCATCACTTTGAATACCGGTTTTAACGCTAACACCCCCGTTTTCTACCGTTTGCACGCCACCCCGAACTGCAACCTGGCCTTCTCGTACACTGCGTAAAAAATCTGGGTAAAACGTGGGCGCGCGCTCTTTACCGCGCCCGCTTAAATAAGCAATTGAGGGCAAAGGTAAACCATATTCGCTATGGTCGCCTAAGCTGTGGCGCTGAATGCGACGCAATAAGCGGGCTTGTATACCTTGCGGCAGGTGGCGCAGACCCAAGCCCAGGTAAGTAAAGCCGATGCCAACCACATGCTTGGGTAACACTAAAGGGGCTTCTCGTAATGACAACCACACCTTGTTAGCCGTTTCGGCTACTCGACAGGCAATTTCAGCGCCTGAATTGCCACCACCCACTACCAATACATTTTGTTTGGCAAACGGGGCCGCCGAATAATACTGAGACGAATGTAATACGCGGCAATGTGAAGAAACCTCGGTGGCCCAATCGGGGTAGACGGCTTGTTGGTTGCCACCCGTTGCTAAAACGACTTCAGGAGCACGATACGACGCCTTGTTTGTCGTTATTAACCAGGTTTTTTCAGTCGCATTGTAGTTTAGCTGCTCAACACTTTCTTCTAATTTGAATACGGCATCGCTTGCTTGTGCGAGTGCCTGAAGTTGACTAACCACATCAGTTTTGCTTGGCCATTGGCCAGCTTCCGATGGAAAATTCTTACCGCCTAAACGAGATAATCGCGCCACCGTATTTAAGCGTAAGCCTTCGTAATGGTTGGCCCACACTTCGCCAATAACAGGGCTACGTTCTATAACAATTACTTTCAGCGACTGCTTGGCCAAGCGACTAGCCACCGACAAACCGGCCGGCCCGCCACCAATAATAACAATGTCGCAAGCGGTCGAATTAGACATGGTCAAAACGCAAATTAATGGGTGTGGGTTGGGTAATGGTTGCCGGAATTGGCGCTGTTGGGTAAAGCCGCTGCAAAAGGGCTTCAACCTCGTCGGCATCGGCGTCGGTTTGAATGCGTACAACCGCATCAATCTCGAAAAACCCTGGGTTACCTTTTTCGACACCAAAAGCGGCAGCAAAATTAACCTGCCCGGAAACATCAACGGCCAGCTGTTTAATGCTAATGCCAGCGGCCGACAACCCCCCTACAAATGTGGCAATTAAGCAATTACCAATCGATGTCAGTAATAGCTCTTGGGGTGAAGCGCCTTTACCATCGCCCCCGTAAACCGGTGGCTCATCCCCCAAAATGACGCTGTTGTCTTTGAGGCCGGTGCGCGTTTGATAGGCCGACACCCATTCAACGGTTGTTGCGTAGTTAGGTCTTGCCAAATCGCCTTGCAAATCGCTTTCTATTTGCGCTTTAATTTTGCGTCCACCTTCTTGGGGCACGCCATTGATAATAATTTCGTTAAGTGCAGTCATAATGTTTTCATTACCTGATAAATGGTTTGTGTAATTTCTTGCTGCTGCGCAAGGCTAAGCACACCTGGGCGCTCGTCAGCTAACTGAAAGCTTTGGCTAATGCCAGGTTCTGGGTGGCGGCGCATAACAATTACTTGATGCGCTAATGCCAAAGCGTCTTCTATGTCGTGAGTAACAATCAAAAATGTCGCTTGCAGCTCTTCCCAGGCCGTCAAAATATGGGCATACATTTGTTGACGTGTGTAAGAATCAAGCGCGGAAAAGGGCTCATCCATTAAGAACAGACGTGGCCGAACGGCTAAGGCTCGGGCCAAGCCAACACGCTGTTGCATACCGCCCGACAGCTCATCGGGGTAATGTTTGGCATACGCTTGCAAGCCCACCCGCTTGAGGTAATCGCGGGCTTTTTCTTGGGCAAGCTGAGCTTTTAGCCCTTGGTTTTCTAAGGCAAATGCCAGGTTTTTTTCTGCCGTCATCCACGGGAACAAATTACGCTGCTGAAACAGCAAAGCCGTACGGCTAGCCGGCCCCTGCAACGGAGTACCGTCGTGGTAAACCACCCCCGACTGTCCACTTAAATAACCGGCAGCCAAATTTAATAAAGTTGATTTACCGCAACCACTTGGACCGAGCAATGCGGTGATGCGGCCAGCGGGCAGTTCTAGGCGATCAATCTCTAATTGATAAGCGTCGCCAAACGAAAGCTTGATTTGGTCGAACACCAAAGAAACGCCAACCGTTTGTGTATTCATGCCGCTGCCGCTCGAAAACGCGAGCTTAGCCACACCAAGCCTCTATCCATTAACAAACCCACCAAAGCAATTAATAAAATGCTAAGCATGACCAACTTCATGTTGTAGGTTTGCTGGCCCATCACAATTAAATAGCCCAGGCCTGAATTTAAGCCGGCCATTTCGCCCGCCAATACGGCCATCCAGGCTGCAAAAAAGCTAAGGCGCACGGTTGTAGCAATCGACGGGGCAATCGCTGGTAGTAAGACCTGACGCCACAAACGTTGGCGCGAGGTTTGCAGGCTTTCGGCAATTTTTAAATACTCAAGCGGCACGCGCTCGATAGCGGCAAACAACGATAACGTCGCCGAGCCGATAACTGCCATAAACACAATAAACACGGCCGAACGTGCACCAAGGCCAATAACCGCAATGGTGAACGGAATCCAGGCAACTGGCGCAATAGGTGCAATGGCTTGAAAAATTGGCATTGCCAGGCGGCGTAGCCAACGGCTTTCACTCATGGCGATCACGGCGCCTAAAGCACAAACAATGGCCAAGGCCAAGCCCAAACTTACCCGTCCTAAGGTCAGTGCCAACGAGCTCCATAAACGCGTCTTTTGCGAACCAAACCCCACGCCCACATCCCCTGAAAACAAATAAGGCAAGGTTTGCGATGGCGGTGGCAAAATACGCTGGTTGAGTAAATCGACAGCAACCGCAACCTCCCAGGTCGCTAAAAGCAGCAACCACGCCACCACAAACCAAAGTGCGGCTTGGGCCGGGCTTTGTCGGTAACTTTGTAGCGTGAAAAACCGTGTAGGTTTTGAAGCGCTTACCGCGCCAGCATCGTTACGTCGACGCAAAGGCCAATTAGCCGAGTTAATACTGACAGTACGCATGATGATTAAGCCGGCTGTAAATCAAGATAAAGCAAAGAATCGATTACATCGTCTTGCAAATAGCCCAAATCAACTAAGTAGCGGTTGCCAGTTTTTAAGCCATTAATGCCTACTTCGCTTAGTGTTGGATGCGGGTATTGGCGTTTTAAGGCTACGCGCAAAATATCTTTAGGAACCCCAAAAAGTGGCACCAAATCGTCTAAGGCATTTTCATAATCGCTGTTTAATAAATCGGCCGATTGCTTTAAAACAGCCAAATACGCTGCAAGAGTGTCAGCATCGTTGTCAATCCGGTCGACATGTGTTGTGACCACACAGTCGGCGGCTTCGGGGCCCCAAATAGCTGTAGAGTCGGACAAATACCGTGCACCGGCCTGCTGCACCACCTGTTCGGCATAAGGCTGGGCCAAAGTGCACACATCTAGCGACCCATTGGCTATGGCTTCGCCCATTCCGACCATGCTTGGGAAAAAGGTCATTTCGTAATCGTCGTAGCTGGCTCCGGCTTGGGCAATATGGCCGTAAGCCACAAGCTCTAGCGTATCTAAGCGCAAGGTACCAACACGCAAGCCTTTGCCCGCCGCTTCGCGGAATTCGTCGACACTGGTAACAGAACCGTCGCGAGCCACTAATTCGATGCCCGCTTGGCCAGAGCCTCCAACAATACGAAGCTCGTCGGTGCCATCGGCAAAGGCGGCTACCGTCATGGTCCACGGACCATGCATTAGCATGAGGTTGCCACTTAATAAGGCCTGTAAAGCTTCGCTGGGCGCATTAAATTGATGCGGCAACACATGCAACCCTGCTTTTTCAAATAAACCGCGTTGTTTCGCCAGTAATAAATGCGATACACAACCCGCCGGCATATGGCCAACCCGCACCGTTTTGCCACCAGCCGCAGCTTCAGCACGTGTTGCATTGGCCAAAATACCCAAACCGCTAGTGGTAACAGTTAAGGCACCGAACGCACCCGCTTTTAACAAACGACGGCGTTGCCCCGATAAAACAGAAGACGATTTATTTAAAAAATTGAACATACAGTGAATTCCTTAATACGGTTGCCCGGCATAGCTGTGATGCCAGTACGAACCCACTGTATAAGTAAGGCAAGCAAACGCGAACGATTATTTCTTTATATAATTATTCTGTTTATCTATATACCCAGTGGCAAGCGGCTTTGCCGCGCAAAGCAACGCTACAAATAGCCACCAATAATGCAATGCCCGACAACATACCTAGCTGGAGCCAAGCCCCCGACGGCTGGAATTGGCTCGCTCAAGATGAAGATGGACGTTGGTTTTGGTATGCCGTAAAGCCTCGGCTTGGTTTTGCGGGTGGCGTTTGGCGTTCGCCCCGTCTTAAGCAGCAGTTTGCCGCCCAGGGCCAAGCCAACCCCAACTGGCATACCACTTGCCAGCAACGCCCCGGCTCCGAATAAAAACCGATGCTAAATTAAAATGGGGGGTTGTCATCGTCGAGGTCATCGTCGGCATCTTCTTCAGTTGCTGCGGTAAAGCCCGCAATTTCTTCGTCTTCTAAGGCTTCAGCCAAGGCTTTTTCTACAGCGTCAATTCGCTGCTTACAAATTTTATAGGCCTCAACAGACTCGTTAACAATATCGAGTAAATCGTCAATATTGGGTTCACTACTTGTGCGCAAGGTTTGCGCATGTTTTTGCAACACTTGGTAAGCATCGCGAAAGTTACTCGATGATTTTTTTGGCGTTGTCATGGTTTTGTCCCTAACGGTTGGGCGGCAAGCTGCCCATCTTTAAATTCAATAATTAATTGGTCTTGTTTGACGGCTTGTCCGCGGTTAGTTTGCGGTTTGCCGTCGGCATCGCGAATAATCGCAAAACCTTTGTTTAATGTTTTTTCGGGGCCTTGGCCAACAATTTCACGTACAAGGCTTTGTGTATCGCGCTGAGCATTACGAATATTGCTATACACCGCTTCGAATAAACGCTGCCGACTATTTTGCAGCCCATTAGCCGACTGCTGCACGTTTGAGCGCACCTGCCCAAGAACAAACTGCGCGTTTAAACCCACCCGATGACGCGTTTTAACCAAGCGAGCTTGAGAATGGTTTTGGATATCGAAAAGCAAACGCGGCAAAAGCTCGGTTGCCTTGTGTAACTGTTGGCGCGCTAATTCGCGATTTTGCGCAAATTGCCGCCCAGCTTGTATACGAGCATCAAACACTTGCCGCATCGACAAACGCCCAACGGTGTTATAGGCTTGCTGCGACGTTTGACGCGCCAACGTTAACTGGTTAACAGCGTTTTCACGCACCTGCCCCGATAACAAATCAATCGCTTTCTGGTTATGAACCAAGAGACGATCGACCTGTGTAAACAAAGCTTGAATAAAGCCAATGGCCTCGTCGGTGCGTTGTCGAATACGGTGTTCGATGCCAGCAATTACTTTACTGGGGGTGTCAAAAGCCGTGTGGGCAACTTCGTCGGGAATGGTTGAGTCGCGCTGATGGCCAATACCCGTAAATACCGGAACCGTTAAATCGCAAATAGCGCGCGCTAAATCGTAGTCGTCGAGCCAAGCCAGGTCGCCGGTTGCACCACCACCCCGAATAATGACGACGACATCAGGCGGGCCTGCTTCGTGGTGGGCGGCTAAGGCATTATGAATAGCCGCCACAATTTCGCGAGCAGCACCTTCTCCTTGGAAGCGGCTGTACACATAAGTAAACGCACAAACCCCGTAGTGTTCGAGTCGGGCTGCTTCTTGTTGGAAGTCGCCCAAACCAGCGCCGCCATGCGGTGCAACCACCAATACCGAGTTGAAATCCCAGGGTGGGGGTAGCAGCCGGTTGTTTTCGAACACCCCTTCGCGTTGCAAGCGCGCCCGTATTTCGCGACGACGCGCCTCAAGGTACCCTAGCGTAAATTGCGCATCAATGGCTTCGATGTGCAAGCTAAAACCATATTGCACATGGAATGACGGTTTAGCTAAAACTAATAGCTTAATGCCGGGCCCTATGGTGACACCGGTCGCTTTTTCAAAAGCTGGTAAAATTTTTTCGGCAACCGATTCCCAGATAATCGCGCGCGCCTTAGCAATTGGCCGGCCGTCTTCGGCGCGCTCAGACACTTCTAAATACACATGGCCGCGCGCTCGCGCTTCGACAATTTCGACAATCGTCCACACGCCTTCTCCGCAGGCTTGCCGAATGGCCGCTGCCACGCCACTTAACAACTGTGACAAAGTAATGCCTGCCGGCGCTTCTTGGCTAAGCGCCGAACTCGCCGTATCGGCAACACTAAGCGAAAAATCGTCTGGCGACGTATGCTGCGAAACTTGAGGAAGTAAATCGGGGGGTAGCCACCGAGTAAACAACGATAAGCGGCTTTCGTCGTCGATATACCATTGCTTTGCATCCCAATCGAAGCGAGCGCCTAACGCTTTTGCCTCGTCTTTTTCGCGAAAAGGAACGTTTAAGTAATAGCGGGTCATGCCAAGCCAAAATAAAAAAACAATTAAGCACCTATTTAAGGCCCTCGCTAAATAGTGCTTCTTTAGTATAAAGATTGCAATGCCAGGCCGAAAACAAACACAGGCCTATCCGCTAAACCCACCAAACTTCAAACTACGACTGAGCCAATAACTGCGCGTTATAGGTTTGCAAGCGTGCATAAGCTACGCGCAGCATTGTATGAACAAGCCCTGCCGCTTTGGCGCGTTGTAGCATGTCGCCTACCAAATGGTCGCCTTCGATAGGCAAACCGGCTTTTAAATCGCGATACATCGATGACGTAAAGCTAGAGCTCGGGTCGGTTAATATGCGCTCAAAGCCCGCAATTGCCTGTGGCGACATCGGAAAACCTGCCTCTTCGGCGCAAGCGCAACATTCATGAAACAGTTGCAAAGCGATTTCGCCACCCGCCTCGCTGCGCATATAAGCGCCAATTGGGCCGTCTAATAAACAGTTAACTGCCCCAACAGCTGCCATACGGCAGAACTTATCCCACATATCCGCCATAATATTGCCCGCCAAATGCGCTTCAATATCGGCATCGGCAAGCAGTTGCCACACCGCTTCGGCGCGAGTTTGTTGCTCGGTAGTGCGTGCTCCTACTGTTATTGTGCTGCGAAAATTACTCACAACCACGCGCGTTGGTGTTTCTAGGGTGGCAATCGTGCGTGCGACGCCCCCTAATACACGTTCTTTTCCGAATGCCTCATCGAGCACATCAAGATGGCGTAAGCCATTAAGTAATGGCAACACCAACGTGTTAGGACCTACCGCCGGCTTAATATCGTTAATGACGCCATCGAGCGCATAAGCTTTATTACTTAAAATAATTAAATCGAAAGGGGCTTGCAGCGTGCTAGCCACAAACGAACGCGGCTGAAAATGAAACTCGCTAGACGGCAAACATACCGTAAGGCCGTG
>DATGSD010000051.1:0-13086 GCA_035302965.1 Burkholderiaceae bacterium
AAAATACGGCGACGTGATAAGGCAACAAACCAATCTTCGCGATCGAGCGCCGTAAGCAAGCGCCGCATAATCGCCACTACAACGTTATTTGCCACCCAAGCAATCAAAACTACCACCACCAACAACAAAACAAGGGCCGCCAATAGCTGGGCCCAAACGTCGTCGGGGATAAATACCTTTAACCACTGATAAAGGTAGCCTTCGCTATAAAGCAAGAGGTTTTCTGGCATGTTGTATGGCTTATCTGAAAACTGAAAAGTGATGAAACAAAAGATGAATATGGCTTATACCGTTTGCGCATGAACAATTACAAACAATACACAGCGCATAAATATACGTAACAATTAAGCTGTTGGTTTGGGCGCATAAAATGTTGGTTTACGCGTATCGAATTCTCGAGCGCGTCTTCCATTTTAATCTGGGTTGCAGTCCGATATAATCCGAACACTATGACAGATAAAACTCCCTCCGCGCCGCAAAATCAATTTGCCAATAAAGCCCAAGCCTGGTCGGCTCGGTTCTCCGAACCGGTATCAGAGCTGGTTAAACGATACACCGCCTCGGTTAACTTCGACCAACGCCTTGCTGCCGTCGACATCCAGGGCTCATTGGCCCACGCCGAAATGCTGCAGGCAATCGGTTTACTTAGCCAACAAGACCTTGCCGATATCGAAAAAGGCATGGCTACCATCTTGACCGAAATCGAAGAAGGCCGCTTCGAGTGGTCGGTCGACCTCGAAGATGTCCATTTAAATATCGAAAAACGCTTGGTCGAACTGGTTGGCGACGCTGGTAAGCGTTTGCACACTGGGCGCTCTCGCAACGACCAAGTTGCTACCGATATCCGCCTGTGGCTGCGTGCCGAAATCGACACCATTCAGCAACTATTGCGCCAACTACGCTTTAACCTAGCGTCGCTAGCACTTGAACACGCCGCCACCATTATGCCTGGCTTCACCCATTTGCAAGTGGCGCAGCCCGTAACTTTTGGTCACCACCTGCTCGCCTATGCCGAAATGTTCGCTCGCGATGCCGAACGCTTATCTGATTGCCGCAAACGCGTTAATCGCTTGCCGCTCGGCGCGGCCGCCCTGGCCGGCACAAGCTATCCCATCGATCGCGAGCGCGTTGCAAAAAGCCTTCACTTTGACGGCCTCTGCCGCAATTCGCTCGACGCTGTCTCCGATCGCGATTTTGCCATCGAATTTTGCTCGGTGGCTGCCATTACCATGATGCATATTTCGCGGCTTTCTGAAGAAATTGTATTTTGGATGAACCCGCGCATTGGTTTTATCAACCTAGCCGATCGCTTTTGCACCGGCTCATCAATTATGCCGCAAAAGAAAAACCCCGACGTGCCCGAACTGGCTCGCGGCAAAACCGGGCGCGTAAACGGCCATTTAATCGCCCTGCTAACGCTCATGAAAAGTCAGCCGTTGGCCTACAACAAAGACAACCAAGAAGACAAAGAAGGTCTCTTCGATACCGCCGATACCTTGCGCGACACCTTAACCATTTTTGTCGACCTTATCGATGGTATTCAGGTTAAACCTGAGGCAATGCGCAACGCCGCTTTGCAAGGGTTTTCTACTGCCACCGACTTGGCCGACTATTTAGTTAAAAAAGGTTTGCCATTTCGAGATGCCCACGAAACCGTCGCAGCAGCCGTACGCTTTTGCGAAGAAAAACAGTGCGATTTAGCCGATTTAAGCCTTGAGCAACTTCAGTCGCTACACGCATCAATCGATAACGATGTGTTCGACGTGCTTACTCTCGAAGGCTCGGTTGCCGCTCGCAACCATATTGGGGGCACAGCACCCGAACGAGTGCGCGCCGAAGCCGAACAAATTCTGTTAAAAACGCAGGCAACAAGCTAAGACAGCGTAAAAACCGCTATCGATTCAACATGCCGCGTGTGGGGAAACATATTCACCACACCGGCAGCAGCCAATTGGTAACCACCCTCTTTGACAAAAATACCCGCATCGCGAGCCAAGGTCGCTGGGTTGCAAGAAACATACACCACTTGGTGCGGTTTGTGGGTATTGGGTAAGGCAGCAATTGCAGTTGCAATTGCAAGGGCGCCATCGCGGGGTGGATCAATTAACACCCGATCGGCTTTTTCTTGTTGCAACCACCAGTTGCTATCAACCTCAAAAAGGTTAACTGCCATAAACTGGGTTTTTTCGGCTAAACCATGAGCTTGGGCAGCTTGCTGCGCCCGCTCGACCAAACTAGCACTGCCCTCAAACCCAACAACCCGCCCCGCTTGAGTTGCTAGGGGCAAACTAAAATTACCTAAACCACAGAATAAATCAAAAACAACGTCGTATTTTTGGGGCTGTAATAAGGCAACGGCTTGCGAAACCAAACGACGGTTAATTGGCACATTAACCTGAGTGAAGTCGCTGGGTTGAAAATGCATACGCAAACCGAATTCGGGCAAATCGTAATACAAACGATTAATATCGTCGCGATTTAGCGGATGTGCAGTTTCGGGCCCTTTGGGTTGCAACCACCAAACAATGTTGTGGCGCGCCGCAAACTCGTGCAATAAATTAATATCGGCCGCAGTCAATGCTTGCATATGACGCAAAACAAAAACCGTAGCAGCATCGCCAACCGCGACTTCGATTTGCGGTATCGCTTTGGGCTCAGACAACAACGCGATTAATTCGCGCAGCGGTTTAATTAAGCCCGACACCTCGGGCGTCAGAATGGCGCAGTGCTCCATATCGGTAACGTAGCGCCCTTGACGCTCGCGAAACCCAACAAGCACCCCACCTTTTTTTGGCACATAACGCACCGACAAGCGAGCACGGTGCCGGTAAGACCAGTTAGGGCCATACATGGGTGGCAGTATCTGTGCCGGGCGCACATCAGCCAAATGCATAAAGCCATCTTCTAGGGCGCGCTGCTTCAAAGCCACTTGCGCGCTCGGTTCGATATGTTGAATTGCACATCCTCCGCAACGCCCAAAATACGGGCACGGTGGCGTTACCCGCAGAGCTGATGCGCGTAAAACTTTTGTGACCTCAGCTATATCGTAATTAGGCCGCTTGCGCCGAATTCGTACGGCGACGCGCTCACCGATAACGGCGCCTTCCACAAATACAACCTTGCCGTCGACCCGAGCCACCCCACGACCTTCGCTATCTTGCGCAGTAATTTCTAACTCGTGCTCCATATGCCCCACTACTACTTAAGAAAACCCACACTATAACGCTGCGCCATTTTACGCAAAAAATTTCATATGCTGCAGCGCAAAAATCATCTTGTGAAAATTATAAGAAATCGCCTAAAAAATAGGTTTCAAAAAGAGAAAGCCAGTCTTACATTACAAAACGAATTTCATAAGCTAATGATAAATAAAGGAAAACTATTTTTTTGCTTTTTCTGGTAATTAAACAATGCGCTGCAGCAAATGCGTAGAATAAAAACCATCAAACGACTTTTGAAAAACCAAGGTTTTCTTTTTTATTTTTAACGGAGACAATTACCATGCGACCAAGCACACTAGCCACCCAAGAACTACAAGACGACTGGGATAACAATACGCGCTGGAAAAACATCAAACGCAACTATAGCGCTAAAGACGTTATTCGTCTGCGTGGCTCATTATTAGAAGAACACAGCATTGCCCGCCATGGCGCTGAAAAGCTTTGGCGCCTTCTGCACGAGCAGCCTTTTATTAATGCTCTGGGTGCACTCACAGGCAATCAAGCCATGCAACAAGTTAAAGCTGGCCTAAAAGCGATTTATTTATCTGGCTGGCAAGTGGCTGGCGATGCCAACTTAGCCGGAGAAATGTACCCCGACCAATCGCTTTATCCGATTAATTCGGTGCCGCAAGTCGTTCGCCGAATTAATAATAGCCTGCAGCGCTGCGATCAAATTCAGTGGGCCGAGGGCATCGAACCTGGCGATGAGGGCTATATCGATTACTTTGCGCCCATTATTGCCGATGCCGAAGCAGGCTTTGGTGGTGTATTAAACGCCTTCGAGTTAATGAAAGCCATGATTGCTGCCGGCGCATCAGGCGTACACTTTGAAGATCAATTGGCGGCTGTTAAAAAATGTGGCCACTTAGGCGGAAAAGTTTTAGTACCCACACGCGAAGCGGTTGCCAAATTAACTGCAGCCCGCCTGGCCGCCGATGTACTGGGTGTTCCCACCCTGCTTTTGGCACGCACCGATGCCGATGCTGCCGACCTGGTAACTAGCGACATCGACGAAAACGACCGCCCCTTTTTAACTGGCGAGCGTACCGTTGAAGGTTTTTTCCGAACACGTGCCGGCATCGAACAAGGTATAGCCCGTGGGCTCGCTTACGCACCCTACGCTGACTTAATTTGGTGCGAAACCGCAACCCCCAATTTAGACTACGCACGACAATTTGCTGAGGCCATTCATAAGCAATACCCCGGCAAATTGCTGGCCTATAACTGTTCACCCTCGTTTAACTGGAAGAAAAACCTCGATGACGCCACAATTGCAAAATTTCAGCGTGAGCTTGGCGCCATGGGGTATAAATTCCAGTTTATTACCCTGGCCGGCTTTCATGCACTTAATTACAGCATGTTTAATTTGGCCTACAACTACGCTCGCAACAACATGACGGCATTTGTCGAACTCCAAGAAAAAGAGTTTGCAGCGGCTGATCGTGGTTTTACCGCCGTTCGCCACCAACGCGAAGTGGGCACAGGCTACTTTGATGCGGTAACACAAACCATCGAAGGTGCTGAATCGTCAACCACCGCGCTGAAAGGCTCAACAGAAGCCGCTCAGTTTGCAGCATAATGTGGTTTAGCTCACCCAAAATATCGAAAACCAAACTAGTGAAGTAAAAACACAGCCCAGTTGGGCTGTGTTTTTCGTATCGTTAAGCGATCAAGCTGACACACTTTTTCTAGGGTTGCACGTCTTAAACCCTGTTACTCATATGGCGCTTACCATCTATTTTGCCGACGACGACTTCTTAGCACGCCAATCAGTTTGGTGTTTTAAGGCCTCAACTACTTTGCTTTGCTGATCGGCGCTTAAACTGTCCCACATAGCCAACCATTTTTTATCGGCGTCTTGGCGCATTTTTGTCAAATCAGCCATTATGGCTTCGCGCTCAGATAAGCGTTTTTTCGGGTCAACCTTACCTTTTTTTAGCTGCTCCGCTTGTTGGCTAAACGCTTCTTTGTACTGCTGTCGCTGATGGTCACGTAAGGCTTTTTGTGCCTCACGTGCCTCTTCAAGTTTTTTCTGCTGCGCGTCGGTAAGCGACAAATCGGCGAGCGTTTTTGGCCCAACGGCACCATAACCCGGAACCCTTAGGCTTTTATCAGCACGATGGTGTTGAGCGTGCATAAAACGCTTTGATTGTTTATGGGCTCTTTTTTGCATGTGATGCTTTTCGTGTTTTTGGCTGAGGTGTTCTTGTTTTGTTGCCGCCGCCTTACTTGTTTCGGCTTGCAACGGCGCAACAACGCCAAGTGTCAGCGCTAGCGCAACTGGCAGTAGCCATTTCTTAGACGGGCCACGATTTATTTTCAACACGATTGGGTTTGCGGTTTTTACCACCATGTTTTACTCCTGAAAGTATCAACTGAAAGAACAGCTGTATTGTTGTCGAAAAGGTATTACAAAACCGTTTCAAACAAGGCTATAGAATTTTCAGTTGGTTTCAAGAAGCAGTAATACGTGGTGTGTTGACGTAAAAACTAGGTTTTTTTACGGTATTGGCCATTGTTCTAAAAAAGCATGCCAATGCTCGCCCTCGAGTGCTTCGAGTGTTTCGCGCACAAGGTGCAACTCGTTTTCGTAGGCCACGGCATCGAGCTCGCCCCGCAACAAACGAAAACGACAATAAAGCAGCCATGTATTTACGACATCGGTTTCGCAGTAGTCGCGTATGGCTTGTTGCTGGCCGGCCAGCCAGGCTTGCCACACTTGACCACCATCCATATCGAGCTTACCCGGAAAGCCGCAAAGCCGAGCTAAATCGTCTAATGGTGCGTTGGCGCGCGCATTGTATTTAGCCAGCACGTCCATAAGATCGACATGGCGCTGGTGATAACGATTTAAATAATTATTAAAACGAAAATCACGGTCGTCGTCGCCCTGATCCCAATAACGAGGGGCTGGAACACCATGAATTAAGCTGCGGTAATGCAAAACAGGAAGGTCAAAACCCGAGCCATTCCAGCTAATTAAACGTGGGGTATAGCGTTCGATGGTTTTAAAAAAGCTGCTAATAAGCGCAGGCTCGGGGTCGTCGGCCGTGCCTAAGGCGCGCACTTGAAAACCATTTTGGTTTCGAAAAACACAGGCAATAGCCACGATTTTATGCAAATAAAGCGGTAAAAAGTCGTGACCATGCGTTTCTTGGCGCTCGTCGAGTGCGGCTTGGATAATTTCGGCGTCGTTGGAGCTGTTGCCCCAACGGCCAAGGCGCCGCAATGCTTGAGCGTCAGGAATGGTCTCGAGGTCGAAAACCAGGGCGGCCATTTAACGTGCCGGTAAATACGACATTGGATTAACTGGCGTACCGTCGCGGCGGATTTCAAAATGCAGACGCGGCGAAGTGGTATCGCTTTGCCCTAAGGTCGCGATTTTTTCGCCTTTTTTAACCTTTTTGCCCGTTTGTGCAATTAAGGTGTCGTTGTGAGCATAAGCTGTAATAAATTTATTGCCATGACCAATAAGAACCAAATTGCCCAAGCCCCTAACCCCATTGCCTACGTACATCACTTCGCCATCGGCCGCGGCAACTACCGGTGAACCAACAGCGCCACCAATATCGATGCCTTTGCTATTTTGGCTGAAACCTTGAATGATTTCGCCCGATGCGGGCCAGCCCCAGCTAATAAGATTGGCGTCGGGGGCTCGGGTAGTCGTTTCGCTTTTTGGCTTTTCGGTTTTGGCCTCAGTGGGCTTTTCGGTGGGTTTGTCGCTTGAAGCAACGGCTGTGGTAGTAGCCGACGGCGCTGGTGGCGGAATGGCTGCCGCTGACGTTACACGCAACTGCTGCCCCACAGCCAGCTGGGTAGGATCACTAATATTATTTAAACTGGCCAAGCGTTCGACGGGCATATTATGCGCACGCGCAATACTGTATAAGGTATCGCCACGACGCACACTATATAAGCCATCGGTCGGAATACCAGTAGCACCCGCAACTGGCGGCTGACTTGAAATATCGCTAACCGGCGCGGGTGTTTTACGCGATGCGCAACCTGCCGCCAGTACTAGTGTCCCTAGCGACAAAACCAGTAGAAATTGACGGGTACCGACAAAAGACCTGGCCAAACAGTTTTCTAATGGTGAGGTCTTAACACTCATGCGGTTCTCCTGAAACCTAAAACTATAACTGCGTTCCGGATATTAGCGGAACAAAACGTACGGCTTCGAGTTCGTGGCGCTGCCAACGCGACGCCGACTTACGCTCGATTAACACCAGTAATTGCGAACTCGTACCTTCGGGCGCAACCAAGCGGCCACCTACAGCTAATTGGTTTAATAGCGCCTGCGGAATTTGCGCAGCGGCGGCCGCCACTACAATGGCATCGAACGGCGCTTTAGCTTTTAGCCCTTCCATGCCATCACCATAAACCAAGTTCACCTTATCGAGTAGATCGGCAGCTCGTAAATTTTTAATGGCTTGCTCGTAAAGGCCGCGAACCCGTTCGATCGCGTAAACTTCGGGTACTAAATGCGCCAAAACAGCCGCTTGGTAGCCACAACCCGCCCCTACCTCGAGAACTCGTTGCAAGCGCTTATTTTCGCATACTACCGACAACATGCGGGCAACCACCCATGGTTGCGATATGGTCTGGCTATAACCTATTGGTAAAGCCACATCGTCGTAAGCTCGGCTAGCAAGCCCTTCGTCGACAAATTTGTGCCGCGGCACAGCACGCATCGCGTTCAAAACGGCTTCGTTACTAATACCCTGCTCGCGCAAGCGTGTAATAAGGGCCTGCCGCAGACGCTCTGAATTTAAGCCGAGGTTTTCTGGGGCAGGCGGTAGCTTGGATCGGGGACGCGCAGGCCCTCCGCCAATATTTATACGGGTATTACTGTTAGCGGGCGTAAACCGCGGCGAATTACTGGGTGGCTTATTCACGACAGAGCGATTCAATAAAGAAATACAAATTAAGAATTTGCGCTTAACGGCTCGGCCCACGACGATATAGAAGCTATTTGATCGTGGTGGGTTAAATCGAGGCGCAACGGTGTCAGTGACACCAAATTGCGCTCGATAGCACCAAAATCGGTATCGCTGGCCGAATCGAGCACCAAACCGACAGGGCCTATCCAGTAAACTGGGTCGCCATAAGGCGTTGTGCTTTTTATAACCGGTTCGGATGGGTGGCGCTTACCTAAACGCGTAACTGACATCCCCTGGATAGCTTCGTAAGGAACCGACGGAATATTTACATTTAATAATATATTATCGTTAATTGGGTTCTGCTGTTGGCGCTTAACAATTTGGCGAGCTACACGTGCCGCTGTGTCGAGATGATCCCAACCCTTATTAACCAAAGAGAAGGCGATAGACGGAATACCAAACAAATGCCCTTCGGTAGCCGCCGCAACCGTACCCGAATACAAGGTATCGTCGCCTAAATTAGCACCATTATTAATGCCAGAAACCACCAAGTCGGGGCGGAAATCGAGCAAACCTGTTAACGCTAAATGAACACAATCGGATGGGGTTCCATTAACATAGTAAAAGCCGTTAGCGGCCTGTTGAACCCACAAAGGGCGGTTTAAGGTTAACGAGTTCGATGCCGCACTGCAGTTTGTTTCTGGTGCCACTACGGTTAACTCGCCAAGCCCTTTTAACGCTTCTACCAATTTTTCTAGGCCGGGTGCGTTGTACCCATCATCGTTTGACACCAATATACGCATTTTGCATCCATGAGTAAAAATTAACGACGTGACGCAATTGTACCCGTAGAGACACAATTCGCCGCTTTTAATCAAAATCGATCTTGCTACCCCGTACGAGCTGTTATGTTTTTTAACTTTGCCTTCTTTGCCGGATTCGTTTGTGTTGTAATTGCCTACCTTCTCGGATCTATCCCTTTTGCCGTGCTAGTAAGCCGCGCTATGCGCTTGCCCGATCCGCGCCAATTTGGCTCTAGAAACCCCGGGGCAACGAATGTACTGCGCGCTGGTAACAAATGGGCCGCTGGCTTAACCCTTTTTGGCGATGCCGCTAAAGGCTGGTTAGCAGTGTACTTAAGTGTGTTGTCAGTACGGCACTTTGGCACATCAGAAACCGTTATTGCCTGGTCGGCCCTCGCCGTTTTTTTAGGTCATTTATTTCCGATATTTGCCGGTTTTAAAGGTGGCAAGGGGGTTGCCACGGCTTTTGGTGTGCTGTTTGCCATACAGCCAGGCTTAGGGCTAGCCACGGCTGCTACTTGGTTAATTGTGGCGTACGCCAGTCGTTACTCGTCATTGGCCGCCATTTTAGCCGCCGTTTTCGCTCCTTTGTATTATCTTTTCGGGGGCGACCTTGCTTGGCCGTTACAACCCTCTATAGCGTTATCGCTAGTGGCAATTAGTGTTTTACTTTGTTTTCGTCACCAAGCTAACATTGCTCGTTTATTAAAAGGGAAAGAGCCGCGTATTGGCCAAAAACGAACACGTTAGCAACACTTAAAGCGCCGCTTTATTTTTTAGCTCTGGGGTCAAACCGCTTAACGGCCAGCGCGGTTTTACCGAAAACCCACCCGTTCCAGGGTGTAAATCTTCGAGGCCTGCTACCACACGTTGCGCAGCCGCAAACGCAATCATGGCACCATTGTCGGTGCAAAACTCAAGCGGCGGAAAAAACACTTGTCCACCTAAGGGCATGGCCGCGTGCAAGCGCTCTCGTAGTAACCGATTGGCCCCCACCCCTCCGGCAACCACCAAATTAGAAACGCCCGTTTGCTTTAAGGCATTTAACGATTTTGCAGCTAAAACATCGACAATAGCTTCTTCTGTGGCCGCTGCTAAGTTTGCTTTGTCTTGCTCTGAAACGATTTGTTCGTTTTCTTCGAGGCGGCGTAACTGGGTTAACACAGCCGTTTTAAGACCGCTAAAACTAAAATCTAAGTTGGAACTATGTAACATCGGCCGAGGTAATTTAAACGCGCTAGCATCGCCGCTTTGCGCAAGCCGCGACAGCGCAGGCCCACCCGGATACCCCAAACCCAATAGCTTTGCACTTTTATCGAAGGCTTCTCCGGCGGCATCGTCAAGCGTTTCACCAAGAAGCTGATAGCGTCAAATGGCTTCAACCAACATGAGTTGAGTATGACCGCCCGATACCAATAGCGCTACGAATGGGAATTCGGGCGCCGGCGTTGCTAGCAAAGGTGATAATAAATGCCCTTCGAGATGATGAATACGGATTGCTGGGCGCTGCAAGCCCCAAGCAATTGCTTCGGCCACACTAGCCCCCACAAGCAAGGCTCCGGCTAAGCCAGGTCCTGCCGTATACGCAACAGCATCAATATCTTGCAATGAACAACCGGCCTCGGAGAGCACTTTTTGCGTAAGCGGCAAAATTCGTTGAATATGATCGCGCGAGGCCAACTCGGGGACAACGCCTCCATAAGCCTCGTGCATAGCCACTTGACTGTGCAAAGCGTGTGCTAATAAACCGCGCTCGGTACAAGCTAAAGCCACACCGGTTTCGTCACACGAACTCTCAAAACCCAAAATCAACATAGTTCCACTCATGGTTGTACTAGTGTACAACTCTCAACATTGGTCTTAGAATGCAGGGCAGCATTACCCATGCTTAATGAGTCACAATAAACAAGACTGTCTAAGGGGACACCACAATGCTAGAAAACCTCTTTAAATTACGCGAGCACAATACCACAGCTCGTATCGAGACCGTGGCGGGCATCACCACGTTTCTCACGATGTCGTACATCATCTTTGTTAACCCGGCAATTTTATCGACCACGGGCATGGATGCCAGCGCCGTGTTCGTTGCCACTTGTTTAGCAGCCGCCTTGGGTTCGCTAATCATGGCTTTTGTTGCCAACTGGCCTATCGGTATGGCACCAGGCATGGGCCTTAACGCCTTTTTTGCCTTTACCATTGTTGCCGCCATGGGCTACACCTGGCAACAAGCACTTGGTGCTGTTTTTATTTCGGGGGTAATTTTTATCATTATTACCGTTACCGGAATACGATCGTGGCTAATTAAAGGCATCCCGCAGTCGTTGCAGTCGGCCATTGCCGCTGGTATTGGTATGTTCTTGGGCATTATCGCCCTGGGGCCCGCAGGTGCCGGCATTGTTGTTGCCAACGAAGCCACTATTGTTGGCCTTGGCGACTTAACCGCCGCACCAACGCTATTTGCCATTTTGGGCTTTTTTATTATCGCTGCCTGCGATGCCCTTAAAATTCGGGGTGCCATTTTAATTGGCATTTTAGCGGTCACAGTTCTCTCAATGATAACTGGCCACAACGAGTTCGTCGGAATTTTTTCAGCGCCTCCTAGCTTAGCGCCCACCTTTCTTCAACTCGATATTTTAGGCGCTCTAAACGCTGGCTTTGTCCATATTATTTTAGCTTTGGTTTTGGTCGAAGTCTTTGATGCAACGGGTACACTAATTGGTGTCGCTCGCCGCGCCAACCTCATTCCAGAAGGCCGTCCTAACCGACTTGGGCGTGCTTTATTTGCCGATAGTACGGCCATTGTTGCCGGTTCGGTTTTAGGTACCAGTAGTACTACTGCTTACGTCGAAAGTGCTTCTGGCGTACAAGCTGGCGGACGCACAGGTCTAACAGCTTTTGTGGTGGCTATCTTCTTCTTGTTAGCCTTGTTTTTCTCGCCATTAGCTGCTTCAGTGCCCGGTTATGCAACAGCACCGGCATTGCTTTATGTTGCGGGTATCATGATGCGCGAAATTGCCAATATCGACTGGTCCGATATCACCGAGTCCACCCCCGCCGCCTTAACCGCGTTAATTATGCCATTCACCTATTCCATTGCTAATGGTTTGGCCTTTGGTTTTATTAGCTATGTCGTGCTTAAGGCGCTTACCGGTAAAGTACGTCAAATCCATGCTGCAACGCTTATTGTTGCTCTCTTATTTATTATTAAATATGCCGTTTACCCCGACTAAAAATAACACCTAAGGGTTTAATATTAATAACCTAGTGTGCGTTCTATTAGCTAAGCAAAAAATAACGTACACTAGGTCAAACAACGGTTAATTTTTTTATAAGCGGCTGCTAAGCCGCTTTTTTGTACCGGAGCCACAATGAGTACACAAGAGTTAGACAAAGACACCTTCCAACAAGCCATACTTGGCGACAAGCCTTTAATTGTCGATTTCTGGGCCCCCTGGTGCGGCCCGTGCCGCAATTTTGCGCCTATTTTCGAAGAAGCCGCCAAACGTCACGACGACATCACTTTTGCTAAAGTTAACACCGAAGAGCAAGAAGAATTAGCTGGCGGCTTAAACATCCGCTCTATTCCTACATTAATGGTTTTTCGCGAGCAGGTTTTACTTTACAACCAGGCGGGTGCTTTATCAGCCAACCAACTCGACGACTTAATCGAGCAAGTGCGTAATGTCGACATGGAACAAGTTCATGCCGAGATTGCCAAACAACAAGAAAGCGATAATCAATAAGCCAAAAGCTGTTAAACAGCTAACAAAAGTGGGTAGTCGCTAGCCGCATGTAATTATTGCAAAGGCAAAGCCTACTAAGCCTATAACACGCATGTGCCAGCACTACCCACAGCTGTCTTTTTACGTAGTTAGTAATTGCTTTTTGCTAAGGCAAACAGGCAGCACATTTTTAACTATTTCAGCGCAGACGACGAGAAAATACGCGTTCAAACTTTAAACGCAGCGCTGGTGTTGTTAAACACCAATAGTTTGCAAAGCATTATTTAGTCGATATCGTCCTCGAGCTGCTCAACAAGCCCTTGGCCACGGGTAACATCGGCAAAAAACTCGCTAAACTCTTTTTGCCTTTTTTGAGGCATTTGGATACGCCACAAAACCCCATTTTCATCAAAGTCTTCGGCGTCAAGCTCAACAGAAAAGTCTGAAAAACACGCCTGCA
>DATGSD010000052.1:0-2817 GCA_035302965.1 Burkholderiaceae bacterium
GTTCCGACTGGCTAGCCAACCCAAATGATTATCAAGTTCCGCAATACGCGTCCGATCTGCTAACGCTTATTGCGCGTATACAGCCACGCCAGCTCAATTATTTAGGAACCTCAATGGGAGGCTTAATCGGAATTTACCTTACCGGTTTATTAAGCCTCTCAGAGCGACATAAAAAGTCGCGTGGGGTGGCGGGTTTACCACCAACAGCCCATTTGCGTATCGATAAATTAATTTTGAATGATATCGGCCCACAATTAAACGCCGAGGGTTTACAGCGCATCGCACAGTATGTTGGCAACGATCTTATCTTTGAAAACTTTAACGATGCTTTACAACACTTTCGCGAAACTTATGTAAGCTTTGGCCCTCATACTAACGATCAGTGGGAAACCCTTGCTCGTAACAGCTTCATATTGCATGATGAGAGATGGCACCCTAATTACGACTTAGCTATTGCTCAAGTCATGCAGCAGCATACACCCGATATTATTGCCGAGGCCGAAAAACAACTTTGGACGGCCTACCAAAACTTGTCGTTTCCTATTCTTGTTTTGCGCGGGGCATTATCAGATCTACTGTCACCCGATACAGTCGCCCAAATGCAAGCGCGCAACCCGCGCACGCAATCAGTCGAATTTGCCAATGTTGGCCACGCCCCAACCCTTATCGATTCTGCGCAAATTAAGGCCATCAGCACGTTTTTGCACAATCGCTAATGCCGTTTGCTGTTTGCCTAGTTAATAGATTATTAAATTTATGGTAACTACCAGTAATCCAGTCGATCTTCACAGTCACTCTACTTATTCTGACGGTGTGCTCGATCCGATTGATGTCGCTAAACGGGCCGCGCACAACCAAGTTAAGTTATGGTCGTTAACTGACCACGACGAAGTATCAGGTTTAGACGAAGCCGAAAAAACCGCCACCGATTTAGGTATGACCTTCATCCCTGGTGTCGAAATCTCTTCATCTTGGGGCGGTAAAACCGTTCATATTGTGGGTTTAGGTATTGATAGACACAACCAACAACTAATCGACGGCCTTGCTCGCATCCGCAACCAACGTTTAGGCCGCGGTAAAAAAATTGCGGCTAAACTCGAACAGTTAGGTGTTGAAAATGCCTACGAAGGCGCTATTAAATATGCTTCTAATCCGCGTTTAGTGAGCCGCACCCATTTTGCTCGTTATTTACTCGAGGCCGGCTATTGCGAAAACATGCAAGAGGTATTTAACCGCTATTTAGGCGACGACAAACCCGGTAACGTTCGCATTCACTGGAGTACTCTCGAGGAAGCGGTTAGTTGGATTCTTGCCGCTGGGGGTCGTGCGGTAATTGCCCACCCTGGGCGTTACACCTTTAATAAAATGCAAGCCGACGCTTTTTTTGATGAGTTTATCCAGCTAGGCGGCACGGCTATCGAAGTACTAACCGGCAGCCACCGGCCCGAACAATGCAACTATTACGCCGATGTGGCTCGCAAATATGGCTTTTTAGCGTCAACGGGTTCTGATTTCCATGCGCCCAAAGAAAGTCGTATCGATTTGGGTGGCTTACCGCCATTGCCCGACGATTTAACCCCCGTTTGGCACGATTGGTTTGAATCGGCTTAAGCATTGGCCGCAATACCAAAAGTGCTGCGATAGATTGGGTAAAACGTGCAATACAGAAGCGCAGTTAAGCTTAAGTTAATTAACGTTAATATAAACTGGGTTAAACCATCTGCCAGCCCTAGACCCAGCAAAACCGTGCCGAATAAATGCACGGCATAAAAAAGCGCCGCCCAACTAAGGGCATACAGTAAAAACGGCCATTTATTGCGCCAACAAGCCACAATCGAATAAAACAGCGCTTGGCGAATTTGCAAACCGTGCCACCCAATAAGCGCTGGGGCATGCCAAAACAAGGCCGAGATAACAATATAAACGACAAAAAACGCTAATAACGGCCATTGCAGCGCACTAATTAGGGCGAACTCGTCGATAGCTTGGCTGTTTTCGAGGGCCGCTACAATTGAGGGGATAAAAGGCAGGGTTGCCACCAATCCACCCGCCAAACAAGCAAATAAATAGGCCAAACCTAAGCGTACAAATTGGCGTTTTATCTTGCTATCGGCCAGCGGTTTAAGCCACATGCCGGCACGCATAATTTTATTTTGTGACACATTTCGAGCGGCCGAAAGCACGACAAAGGTTAAGGCCGGCATGGCGGCGATAAGCAAAGCCTGCCCAAGCAGCGGAATTAAATACGACAAAATAAACAGCACATTAGTAACCAAACTCCAAAAAAACATCGCCATGGGCTGTTTAGCAAATAAGTGGGCACCGTCGAGTATCCACTGCCATCCGTAACGAAAAGGTAAGACCGCCGCTTGCATACTGACTAACAATTAGTTTTGGGGGAGAAGAGCGTCATAGCCTAGGCGCTGCTTAAGTACTCGTTCGAAATGGCTTGGGTCGTGTGGCTTAAGGGTTTGCGCGGGGCGAGGCAAAAAGTAATCGTAAAGACGTGACACCCAAAAACGCAAAGCCGCAGCGCGCAACACAATGGGCCACGCTTTTTGTTCGACCGCGGTAAACGGACGCACCTTGGCATAACTACTTAGCCAGGCATCAAGCAACTCGGGGACAAACTTACCGCTATGTTGTTCAATACACCAGTCGTTAACACTAACAGCCACATCAAACAGCCAAGTATCCCAGCCAGCAAAGTAAAAATCAATAAAACCACCCATTCGTGGGTTTTCAAATGTGCCATCAAACAAAACATTATCGCGGAACAAATCGCAATGCGCGGGGCCTGATGGCAGTTGCTGATAC
>DATGSD010000053.1:0-18333 GCA_035302965.1 Burkholderiaceae bacterium
CACTGCCAAACTAGGTATTAAATTTAGGGGCAAAAAAGGCAGGTCGACAGGTAGTACAGCCAGGCTAGACACTTGTTGTACGTTTTGCAATACGCTGACGATACCAGCCAGCGGCCCTTGCTGCGCATAAGCCACAACGTCGGTAATTACCGGTGCATAAACACTATAGGCGGCAAGATTATTGTTGGCACTAATGTAAATTTGGTCGACATGCGCTTGCATATGTTCGATGGCCCACTGCACCAGGGGTTTACCACCCAACGAAAGCAGGCCTTTATCGATGTGTGGTTGGCCTGCTTGTTGCTGCAAACGACGGCTTTGGCCACCGGCTAAAACCAAGCCCACCCTTGCCATATTAGCCCCCGATGTAGCTCATCTCGATTTTTGGCCAATGAATGGTTTGCTCGCCACGCTGCTCAGAATAATTATCGTCTCGTGTTTGCCAAATAGCGGCAATGGCTTGGCTTAGCTCGTGCTGACTTGCACCATTACGCACTAAGCTGCGTAAATCGTGGCCTGCATCAGCAAACAAACACAGAAACAACTTGCCCTCGGGCGACAAGCGAGCACGGGTGCAATCGCCACAAAACGGGCGTGACACACTGGTAATAACACCAATTTCGCCGGCACCATCGGTGTAACGCCAACGGTTCGCCACTTCACCACGGTAATCGGAAGCAACTGGCTCGAGTGGATAGCGCTGATTAATGGTTTCTACGATTTGGGCGCCGGTAACCACTTCAGCGAGCTCCCAACCATTGGTTGAGCCCACATCCATATACTCGATAAAACGCAAAATATGACCAGAGCCCCTGAAATGCTCGGCCATTGACAAAATATGGCCATCGTTAAGCCCTTTGCGCACAACCATATTGACTTTAACCGGTGCCAGACCCGCTTTTGCAGCAACATCGATGCCATTAAGCACCGTTTGTACCGAGGTTTTCGTATCGCTCATGTGCTGGAACGTGGCTTCGTCGAGAGCATCGAGGCTAACCGTTACTCGGCGTAAACCGGCATCTTTTAACTGTTGCGCCTTTTGGGCAAGCAAGGTGCCATTCGTAGTAAGTGTTAATTCGATCGGCTGGTTTTCAGGAGTTTTAATGGGAGCCAACATAGCCACTAACTTGTGCATATCTTTGCGCAACAACGGTTCGCCACCCGTTAAGCGAATTTTTTGCACGCCTAAACCCACCATAACCTGGGCCAACTGTGTAATTTCTTCAAAACTCAGTAAAGCGGTTTGCGGCATGAATTGGTAGCTACTGTCGAAAACCTCTCGGGGCATGCAGTAAGTACAACGAAAATTGCAACGATCGGTAATTGAAATACGTAAATCGCGCAGGGGTCTGTGTCGGGTATCCACCACCGGTCCCTTACCTACTGTGTTTCCAGGCCCAGAGCGGCCATGGTAAATAACCTTAGTCATGACTTTTAGCCTTCTAAAGAAAGGGAATCGGAGGTTGTTAACGATGAGAACTTTGATAGGGCAAAGGCTTCTGGCAAGCTTAACACTTGGCCAGCACCCTCGGCGTTATAACCTACTAGCTGTAGCAGATAAGCTTGGTAAACCTCGCTGGCTAACAGCTTGAACAGTTTTTGCATAGCGGGAAGCTCGAGCTTGTCGCGTCGTACGACAAAAAAGTAGCGCTCTTGCGCTAAAGGTAAAAAATCGAGCCCAGTGCGCCAAGCGGCAGTTTGTACACCCAAGCCGACATCGGCCATACCACTAGCCACATGAGCGGCAATTGCCATATGCGTAAATTCGCTGCTGTCGTAGCCATCGATTTGTTTGGGGTCGATAGCGTGCTCGTCGAGCATTAATGACAACAGCAAACGCGTGCCCGAACCGGCCTGCCGATTAACAAAGCGTATCCCCGAACGGGTTAAATCGGCAACCGAACGGATGTTTTTTGGGTTACCCCTCTGCACAAACATACCCGTTTCTCGGGTAGCCAGATAAATAAGCGCATGTTGGTCGGCATTTAACCACGGCCGATAATGCTGTAAGGCTGGCTTTTCGTAATGACCAGCAGGTACTTGAAAGCCCGCAATATCGCACTCGTTTTGCCCTAAAGCGGCTAACGCTTCAACAGCTGTTCGGTAGCGTAGCTCGACAGGCGATTCAGGCAGCTCGGCGGCCATTTGCATTAATTCTTCGACGGCAAAACCGTGGCTGGCATGTAAACGTAAACGCTTGGTGGTGTGCCGCGCAAATGAATCGAGCTCGGTACAAACTTGTTCGGCAACATTCTCGAGTACAGGCGCCAAGTGGGTTTCAGCACGGTGATTAGCAACTAAAAGTTGTTGCGCAAACTGGCTAAGACGGCTGCCTTTACGCCGCTGTGTATGCAACAATTCTTGCCCAAACATATTTTCGGCCTTACGCAAAACACCCCAAGCGTGTCGGTATGAAACGTCACACTCTTGGCATGCGCCCGCAATATGGCCTAGACGCTGTATAGCGGTCAATAAACGCAAGACTTCGTCTAAAGAGAAGGACTCGCCGTTGCCTGCATCTAAGGTCCAGGCTACTTCAGGGCGCAACTGCCATTTATATGTCATTTATTTCCTATTGAAAGATAAACCACATAAAGGTAGATTAAGGTGATATAACGATTTAAAAGACTGTAAAGGCTAGCTGTTTACAGGCTTAACCGCCGCTACTAGTGGGTCAACCCATTATGTACGCACGGTCATAATAAAGTAAAGTCGGCTCAGCGCTTTAATCGGTTTACACTTTCAAGGAAATTCTCATGCACACTGTGTCCCGGCCAGACGACACTCCTGATGAAGCCACCATACAAGCGGTCACCCAACAGGCTGTCCAACAATATCTTGGGCAGCCCGGCAACTTATTACCTATTTTGCACGCCATTCAAAACGCGTTGGGCTATATTCCGCCCACAGCAGTACCGCTAATTGGCGAGGCCATTCAGCTATCACGCGCCGAAATACACGGTGTTATCAGCTTTTACCCCGACTTCCGACAAAAGCCAGCAGGCAAAGTCGTGCTCAAACTCTGTCGGGCCGAAGCGTGCCAAGCTATGGGTGCCAACCAGCTCGCCGACCATGCGCGGCGTCAACTTAATTGCGAGTTCCACGAAACCTCAAGTACGCGCAGCGTTACCTTACAGCCAGTTTTCTGTTTGGGGCTTTGTGCCCAATCGCCTGCAGTAATGGTAAACAATCAACCGCACGCTCGGGTCACCCCCGAAAAGCTCGACGAATTACTCGCTAGCCAAGGGGTTTAACATGACGCAAACAACAACTGTCTACGTTCCCTGCGATACCGCCGCCGTTGCTGTTGGTGCTAACGACGTTGCGCAAGCCATTGCTAGCGAAGCTAAACAACGCAAACTTTCTGTCAATATTGTTCGTAACGGCTCGCATGGGCTTTTATGGCTAGAACCTCTGATCGAGGTAGCCACGCCTAATGGGCGCATCGCGTATGGGCCGGTTAGCCCAGCCGATGTCTCTGGTCTTTTCGATGCTGGCTTTTTAAGCGGGCAAAACCATGCACTTTGCCACGGTGTTACACAAGAAATCCCCTACCTTAAAAAACAGCAACGCTTAACATTTGCACGGGTGGGTATTACCGATCCTATCTGCCTCGACGACTATCAACGTCACGATGGCTTTAAAGGTCTAAAAAGAGCCTTAGGCATGGCGTCAGCCGATATTGTCGAAGCCGTAACCCACTCAGGCCTCCGCGGCCGCGGAGGCGCCGCCTTTCCCACCGGTATTAAATGGAAAACCACCCTCGAAACACCAGCCGATCAAAAATACATTGCTTGTAACGCCGACGAAGGCGACTCGGGTACATTCTCTGATCGCATGATTATGGAAGGCGACCCTTATTGCTTGCTCGAAGGCATGACCATTGCAGGCATCGCTGTCGAAGCCACTTACGGCTATATTTACCTGCGTTCCGAATATCCTCTTGCCATCAACACCATGAATACGGCCATCGAGCGTGCTCGCGAAGCCGGCTGGCTAGGTAAAAACATTCAAGGCAGTGGACGCGACTTCGATGTCGAAGTTCGGGTAGGAGCAGGTGCCTATATTTGTGGCGAAGAAACCTCTATGCTCGATAGCCTCGAGGGCAAACGCGGCGAAGTTCGCTTCAAGCCACCCTTGCCAGCCATCCGCGGCCTTTTTGGCAAACCCACTATTATTAACAACGTTATTTCTTTAGCTTCGGTACCCATTATTCTAGACAAAGGGGCCGAATATTATCGCGACTACGGCATGGGTCGTTCTCGCGGCACCCTACCATTCCAGCTTACAGGCAACCTAAAACGTGGCGGCTTGGTCGAGCTGGCATTTGGTACCACCTTGCGCGAACTGCTTTTCGACTATGGCGGCGGTAGCGCGTCAGGTCGCCCCCTACGAGCCGTGCAAGTTGGCGGACCTTTGGGTGCTTATTTGCCCGAATCGCAGTGGGATGTTCCCCTCGATTACGAAGCCTATATGGATATTGCAGCAATGGTCGGGCATGGCGGCTTGGTCGCTTTCGATGACACCGTCGACATGGCCGAAATGGCGCAATATGCCATGGAATTCTGCGCCATCGAATCGTGTGGTAAATGTACGCCCTGCCGAGTTGGGTCAATCCGTGGCGCCGAAATCATGGAGAAAATTCGTCGCCAAGAAGACCTCAGCCAACATATTGACTTACTTCAAGAACTCTGCGATACCATGGAAGAAGGGTCGTTATGCGCCCTTGGTGGCATGACTCCCTACCCAGTGCGTTCGGCCATTAAACATTTCCCCCAAGACTTTGGCCTCAAGCCTTCACCACAATCTGCGGCTGATCCCGCCTGATAGGACACAACCATGCAAGAAATTCTTATCCAGCGTGAACGTGACTTCGGCACACCTGCCAGCCAATCTAGCAAAACGGTTCAAGTCACAATCGACGGCAATGTTTATAGCGTGCCCGAAGGCAGCTCCGTGATGCGAGCGGCCGCTGAAGCGGGCATCGATATCCCTAAGCTTTGTGCAACCGACAGCCTCGATGCTTTCGGCTCTTGCCGTTTATGCTTGGTCGAAATCGATGGCCAACGCGGCTACCCTGCTTCGTGTACAACCCCTGTTGCCGAGGGCATGGTCGTCCATACCGAAACCCCTAAGCTTCATAAACTGCGTCGTAACGTTATGGAGCTTTACCTGTCCGATTACCCAGTCGATAGCCTTACCAACGACGGTAGCGAACTCGAAGAAATGGTTAACGCCGTTGGTCTCCAAGAAGTTCGTTACGGTTTCAACGGTGCCAACCATCTTAACGACGAAATCGACACCTCCAACCCCTACTTCACATACGACCCCTCAAAATGTATTGTCTGTAGCCGATGCGTACGCGCCTGCGACGACATCCAAGGCACGTTTGCCTTAGCTATCCAGGGACGGGGTTTCGAATCGCGTATGGTCGCTGGCCAAAACGATTCTTTCTTCGGCAGCGACTGCGTCTCTTGCGGAGCTTGTGTCCAAGCTTGCCCAACATCATCTCTTCTCGAAAACACCGTCATCGAACAAGGCCTGCCCGAGCGCTCAGTTATTACCACTTGCGCATACTGCGGCGTAGGCTGTGCATTCAAAGCCGAAATCAAAGACGACGAAGTAATACGCATGGTGCCCTGGAAAGACGGCAAAGCCAACCACGGCCACTCGTGTGTTAAAGGACGTTTTGCTTGGGGCTACACCGACCATCAAGATCGCATCCTGAACCCCATGGTTCGCGACAACATCAACGAGCCTTGGCGCGAAGTTAGCTGGGACGAGGCCATTAATTTTGCTGCCACCCGCCTTAAAGGCATTCAAGAAAAATACGGCCGCGACGCCATTGGTGGTATTACCTCGTCGCGCTGCACCAACGAAGAAACCTACTTGGTGCAAAAAATGGTTAGGGCTGCCTTTGGTAACAACAACGTCGACACTTGCGCACGTGTTTGTCACTCGCCCACCGGATACGGCTTAAAAGCAACGTTGGGCGAATCGGCTGGCACCCAAACTTTCGACTCTGTCATGGAGTCTGACGTTATTATTTTAATGGGCGCCAACCCCACCGCGGCTCACCCGGTGTTTGCTTCACAAATGAAGCGGCGTTTACGCCAAGGGGCCAAACTAATTGTTATAGACCCTCGCAAAATCGAGCTGGTCGACGGCCCCCACGTCAAAGCGGCCTACCACCTACCTGTTCTTCCTGGCACCAATACCGCCTTATTAACCTCAATGGCCCACGTCATTGTCACCGAAGGCTTGGTTGACGAGGCCTTTGTTGCCGAGCGCTGCGAAGACGATTCTTTCCAACAATGGCGCGATTTTGTCGCCCTCGAAGAAAACTCTCCCGAAACCATGCAAGCCGAAACCGGCGTTAACGCCGAGCTTGTGCGCGGCGCTGCACGCTTATTTGCCACGGGCGGTAACGGCTCAATTTACTATGGCCTGGGTGTTACCGAGCATAGCCAAGGCACAACTACGGTTATGGCTATTGCCAACCTTGCCATGGCCACCGGCAACCTTGGCCGCGAAGGCGTGGGTGTAAACCCCTTACGTGGGCAAAACAACGTTCAGGGCTCTTGCGATATGGGCTCTTTCCCCCACGAACTGCCGGGTTATCGCCATATTAGCGACGACCAAGTCCGCGCCGATTTCGAACAAGAATGGGGCGTAACCTTGCAATCCGAACCTGGTTTGCGCATCCCGAATATGTTCGATGCTGCCCTTAGCGGAAGCTTTAAAGGCTTGTATTGCCAAGGCGAAGACATCGTCCAGTCAGATCCCAACACGCAGCATGTTACAGCCGCCCTATCGGCGATGGATTGCGTCATTGTGCAAGATCTTTTCTTAAACGAAACAGCTAAATATGCCCACGTCTTTTTGCCCGGGGCCTCATTCCTCGAAAAAGACGGCACATTTACCAACGCCGAGCGCCGCGTTTCACGAGTTCGCCAAGTCAAACCGCCAAAAGCTGGTCTGGGCGATTGGGAAGCCACTTGCGCTTTAGCAACGGCAATGGGCTACCCCATGCACTACAACCACCCCAGCGAAATCATGGACGAAATTGCCCGCTTAACACCTACTTTTGCGGGGGTTTCCTTCAAGAAAATCGACGAACTCGGTGGCAGCGTGCAATGGCCTTGTAACGAAGAGGCACCCGAGGGCACACCCACCATGCATATCGACGAGTTCGTACGTGGTAAAGGGCGGTTCATGATTACCCGCTATGTACCTAGCGACGAGCGCAGCACGCGTAAATACCCCTTGCTTTTAACAACAGGGCGCATCTTGTCGCAGTACAACGTTGGTGCGCAAACCCGCCGTACTCAAAACGTTATGTGGCACGACGAAGACGTGCTCGAAATTCATCCGCACGATGCACAAGATCGTGGCATCGAGTCGGGCGACTGGGTAGCGGTACAAAGCCGTGCAGGCGAAACCGCCTTACGTGCCGACGTTACCGAGCGCGTGCAGCCCGGCGTGGTATATACCACCTTCCACTTCCCCGAATCGGGCGCCAACGTGGTTACCACCGACAGCACCGACTGGGCAACCGACTGCCCCGAATACAAAGTCACTGCGGTACAAGCACGCAAGGTACAAGAACCGTCTAAGTGGCAAAAAGGCTGGACACGATTCCACGAACAGCAAGAACACCTGCTGGCCCGACGCCAACGCAGTAGTAGCAAATCAGTTAAAGCCGACGAAAAAGCCGACGAAAGCGTCGAGCCGATCGAAGCTTAAGTTATTGCCCAAGGACTTGCCGTGAACCACCTGCATACCCGCTCTGTTGTCGGCTCTGATGGCACCATGCAGGCCGGTCACGGCTCGCACCCTGTGGTTCGAGTCAAATCGCAAGGCCCGTTTAAGCACGAGCTAGACGAACTGGCCACCGAAATACCAGTCGCACTCGAGTACAACGGCATCGCACACGCTACCCTCTTGCTTACCCCTTGCGACCTACACGATTTTGCCTATGGCTTTTCGTATACCGAAGGGGTAATTCGGCGTGCCTCCGATATTTACGGCATCGACATTATCGAACAAGAAAATGGTTATGTGATACAGGCCGAGATTGCCAGTGCCTGTTTACATCAACTAAAACGGCGGCGACGTCATATGGCTGGGCGCACCGGTTGCGGTTTGTGTGGCCTTGAGAGCCTCGACGATGTGCAACGCCCTTTAAGTGCTCTAACGAAACGCCCTGCCTTCTTAAGGCCACAGGCTATCGCCACCGCATTGCATCAATTGCGCCAGCAGCAAGCACTGCACCAAGTTACCGGCGCCACCCATGCGGCTGCCTGGGCAAACCTAGACGGTACAATTTTGTATGTTCGCGAAGACGTTGGACGCCATAACGCCCTCGATAAACTTATCGGGCATTTACTACGCGCGTCCATTAAGCCCGAACACGGCTTTGCGGTAATTTCTAGCCGCGCAAGCTTCGAAATGGTGCAAAAAGCGGCTTCTGCAGGTATTTCTGCCTTAATTGCGGTTTCGGCACCCACTAGTTACGCAGCCAACCTGGCTAACAGCCTTAACGTTTTCTTAGCAGGCTTTGGTCGCGACCATGGCTTTACCGTTTACGCCCACCCCGAATTTCTGTCTGAGGACGTTCAGTGAAAAACATTGCCCATTTAATTCAGCTGGCAAACCGTATTAGTTATTTTTTTGACGCCTTCCCTAACCGCCAAGAAGCGATCGATGGGGTTGCCGACCATATCCGTAACTTTTGGGATCCGCGCATGCGACGGGCTCTATTGCAATACTTAGAAGAGCACCCCTCGGGTGAAGCCGATGGTAATCGCCTCACCCCGCTTGCCCTAGAAGCGCTACAACAAAACCACGAACGTCTAATGCCACAAGAAGCACCGCATTAGGCATTGACACTAAACTCTAAACACTAAAGTACTAGGTACTTGGCATTAAGCTAGGTGCTAAGCACTAGCGTTAAGCAATTAAGTAATAAAACGGTTATGGGCACGATAACGCGGCCTTAGGCGTGGTGTTAGGTTTGCACAGCGCAGCGTTAGGTTTGCAGCGTCGTGGTTTAGCCCTCAGGTTGCTTAACCCGATACACCAACACAGCCGTTTTAGCCAAACCTAAAACCTTAAGGGTAACGCTACCCAACAGTAAACGCGACAAACCGCTGCGCCCATGGCTACCAATAAAGATTAAATCGCAACCGTGGTCGGTGGCCGCCTGCACAATGCCGTCGGCCACATTAAAGTTAGAAACCGCTTCGGCACTTGCTTTTACACCGGCTGTTTGCGCCCGATCAAGGATAACTTGCAGGTACTTTTCAGCTTGTTCGGCAGCGGTTTTTTCGTAATCTTCGTCGGTAATAGCATAAGCTGCTGCCATGCCATCGAAACCAACGGTTGCTGCAAAGGGTTGGGTTACATAAAGTGCGACAACTTCGGCCCCAATCGTGCGGGCCAGGCTAACTCCTTTGTTAGCCGCCTGTACAGATAGCTCAGAGCCGTCGGTTGGAATAAGTATTTTTTTAAACATTAAGTATCCTTTTTTTGCTCGTTAGCCGCTGCGAATAAGTCGCTGCACCGCCCACCACTACGGCAATAGGCCAATATTGGGCGTGGTAAACGACTTAATAATTCTTGAAAATAAGCCACATCGTCGGTGGTGATAGAACCACTAACGACCGGTTGATACTCGATTTGAAGACCAGCGTCGAGTGCCGCTTTAATGACGTCGGCAGAGCGGGGCTGCTCGACGCCGCCTTCTTGATCGGGTCGGTTAATAATAACGCTTTTAAAACCGGCCTCGGCTACCCCCGCCATGTGCTCAGGTCCGAGTTGCGGGGCAACCGCAAAATAATCGGTGATGGGTTTTACTTCGATGGCCATTGTTGGCTCTCCTGGGTTGATCGAAAATTAAGCTGGAGGTTTAAGTGGCTTAAGCATTTGGCGGTGGCCTCGCTCGCCAGAACATGAAACTCGGCAAGCCGTTGTGTAGCCAAGGCATCGTGTCGATTAAGCGCCGCAGCCGGGTGACACATTAAAACATCGCCGGTTTGCATTGCCTGCAGCCATGTGGTTAAAAGCCGTTGATAAGCTGTTTTACCACCTTGAAAATTGTAAACACCCACAAAGCGGCGATTAAGACGAAAACCAGCCGTTTTTGCTAGATGGGCAAATTTTTCAGCTCCTAAACCTCTAATTATATGGGCCTTTAACTGCAGCGCCAACGGAATATGGGCAGCCTGGCGCGGTCGTGTATAACGTAGCCAAGGTTTGTTTGTAACGTAACGCTGCCCAAGCTCGCTTAACAAGGCTTCACGGATTTGCGGTAACTGGTGTACATGCTGATGCCCATCAATAAAATCGGGGGCACGACCCATTGTCTTTTCGAACTGATCGAGTTGGCGTGCGATTTGTTCGCGTAGGCTTGTAGCCGGCAAACGCCGAGCGTATGCTGCAATAATCAAAGTTTTTAAGGGTCGATAAAAGCCAACTTGGCCTAGGCTTTCGGTAAAGTTAATATGAACGCCTGTTTGTAAGTCGGTTTCGCGTAAGGCCGCTGCATTAGCTAAAAAGCTGGGGCCAAAGCTCATGCAGCTGGTAGCACTTAAGCGCCCAAGCGCCGCGAGTTGCAAAATGGCCGTATCGATGTCGTTGTTTGCGCCAAAATCGTCGGCACAGATAACAATAGCCTTTGGCCCATGCGGGCTAACTAGGGCTGAGCCAGAATAAACATCGCTTGTCTTTTTTTTCACAACAAGAACTTAAAACACCATGCCGAAAATTCTCGGGCAACTTGCTTGGTTTATTATTGTGGGCGCCAGTGCTGCAGTCGTTCATTGGCTGGTAGCAGTGGCCGTTGTTCAAACCTTAGCACTTAGCCCCTTGCTTGCCAATGTAGTAGGTTGGTTAGTTGCTTTTACTGTGTCGTTTGCCGGCCACTATCGCTACACTTTTAGACAACAACAAGCCCCATGGGGTAAAGCCGCCAGGCGATTTTTTTGTGTTTCGGCAACGGGTTTTATAGCCAACGAATTACTTTATTTTTATCTGCTGCGCACAACATCATTTTCTTACGAGGTGTTGCTTGCGTTTGTGTTAATTGTTATTGCTTTTTTCACCTTCATCTTGAGTCGTTTCTGGGCCTTTGTTCGGTAAAACTTGGGGCTGAGCCCTTAGGTTTGTATTTTCAGCCAAACCACGCCCAAGCTGGTTACGAACTAAATAAAGTGGTCGATTTTTTACCTCGCCAAAAATGCGCCCAATATACTCGCCTAAAATGCCAATAGATAACAAATTAATGCCAGAAAAAAACAAGACAACGGTAATTAACGACGCCCACCCTTGCACGGGGTCGCCGTAGGCGGCGTATTTTAAAATAATAAAAACACCATATAAAAACGACAAAAACGAAACACTAACACCAATTAAGCTAACTAATCGTAGCGGCCAAGTTGTAAACGCGGTTAGGCCATCGATGGCAAAATGCAATAAACGCAAGGGCTTAAAACTGCTTTTGCCGTGCAAACGCTGCTCGGGCTTATAAATAATAGGCTCGGCACGAAAACCTACCCAGGCAAACAAACCTTTCATAAAGCGATTACGTTCGGGTAGCAACATAAGGGCATCTACCACGCAACGATCCATTAAGCGAAAGTCGCCTGCATCTTCTGGCATCTGAAAATTACCCGATAAACGCATAAGCCGATAAAACAAACGGGTACCCCACCGCTTTAGCCACGACTCGTCGTCGCGCGTCTCGCGTACGGCATAAACCATTTCGACGCCATCGTGCCAACGCTTAAGCATTTGCGCGATCAACTGCGGTGGATGTTGCAAATCGGCGTCCATGGTGACCACCACATTGCCACGCGCTCGGGCTAAGCCAGCACTAAGAGCTGCCTCTTTGCCAAAATTTCTTGACAGCTGCAAATAAACGAGCTCGGGGCTTTGCTGGCAAAAGCGGTGCAACAAGGCTGCGGTACCATCGGTACTCCCATCATCAACAACAATAATTTCAAAATTGACATTTAAGGCTTTTAACTCGTCTAGCAACGATGGCAATAAAACCTGTAGGTTTTCACTTTCGTTCAAGCCCGGAATGACACAGCTTAAGGTAAAGGTTTGCGACATAGCCACTGTGTTTGGGTTGCCCCACCACCACTCATTAAATTCGATAACACAAAAAAATTGTTTCGCTAGCTGGTCGATTCCAAGCCGACTTAGCCAGCACACACTGTAATGCAGCCACCAGCCTGTTGCAATTACTCAACATTGCGACTCGCAATAAGATGCATATAATAGTAATCTTATTAACAAGGACGCGATAATGACTAGCCGAGACTCTCTTTGTACCGTAGAAGAAATCACCACTTTGGTGCACCAATTTTATGCTCGCATTCGCGAAGATAGCCAACTTGGTCCGATTTTTAATGCGCATATCGACAACTGGGACGACCATCTCGACACGATGGTTAGTTTTTGGTCTTCTTTACTTATAGGCGCCGGTACGTATCGAGGCACGCCCATGCCAAAGCATGCGGCCTTGCCCGATCTTAATGCCGGTTTATTTCAGCAATGGCTAGCGCTATTCGAAGAAACAAGCAACAACCTCGATAATCGTCAGCTTGCCGCAAAAGCGCAAGAATACGCCCACCGAATTGCCCGTAGCTTGTGGTATGGCTACCAAATTCAGCATCAACCCAACCAAGCTCCTTCAGAGGTTTATTAATGGCCAACGTTAAAATTCATGAGCCGCGCTCGCAAGGCGGTCAGGCACAGGCAGAGCCGCAGTTAAAAGCCTTTCTTAGTTTGGGTTTTCGCCCGCTTTATTTGGTCGGCAGCGCCTGGGCCTTAATTTCAATTTTTATCTGGATTTATCTGCCATCGATGCTAACTGGCCCTTTAGCGGGGCCGTTTTGGCACGCCCACGAAATGCTTTGGGGCTTTATTACCACCATAGCAGTGGCATTTTTATTAACAGCCAGCGCCACCTGGACCGGGCACAACCCGTTGTGGGGTTGGCCGCTTGCCGTTACTACCGTTTTATGGCTTGTGGCTAGGGTGGGTTTTTTAATCGACCACTCCAACGCCTTTATTGTGGCCTGCCTAGCCGAGTCGGCATTTTATGCCATCGTAACCATTGCCTTGGCACGAGTCATTCTTAAAGGGAAAAGCACCCGAAATTACGGCATACCGATTATGGTGGCCGCGTTTGGGGTAAGCAATGCCGTGTACTTACATGCAATTAAAGAGGGCTATTACACCGAGCTTGCACGGTATTTTGATATTGGCTTAATTTGTATGGCTGTGGTTGCTCTTTTGATTGCGCGCCGTGTTATCCCGTTTTTTGCCATGCGCGCCGTTAGCGGTTTAAAAATACCCATGCTTACACGTAGCGGCCAAATACAAATAACGGCCGGCGTTATCGCTATTGCTGCAGCTGTTTTGCAGCTGCCTTATTTAATGGCTATAGCCTTACTAGTAAGCGGCCTTATTGCTTTGTATCAAATTAGCCGCTGGCAGCCTGCGGCCGTTTTAGGCAAACCTATTTTATGGATTCTGTATTTAGGTTATACCGTTATGGCTATCGGTTTATTAGCAGCTGCTGCTTATATGGCTGGCTTTAAAGTTGCCATACTGGCTCGCCCCGCCGGCTATGTACATTTAATTGGCATGGGTGGTTTTTGCGTGCTAATTATTGGCATGTTAACCCGCACTGCTTTAGGCCACTTGGGGCGCCCCCTGCAACTTGACCGCAGCATGGTTATTAGTTATTGGCTAATGATTTTAGCGGTTATATTACGTATCGCAGCGCTTTGGCCCAGTTCCTCGACACAAACACTGCTTCATTTAGCAGGCGCGGCTTGGGTTTTACTGTTTGCCTTATACCTTTGGCGCTTTGCTCCGTTATTAATTCGTCCACGCCCATGAGACTTACCCAACATACCGATTACGCCATGCGGCTATTAATGTACCTTGGCCAGCACCCCGATCGTTTGTGCACAATTGCCGAGGTGGCAGGTGTGTACAACATTTCTGTGCCCCATTTAATGAAAATAACGCACCGACTGGGGCAACAAGGTTGGATAGAAACTGTGAGAGGAAAAAACGGCGGGATGCGACTTGCGCACCCCGCCGATTCGATACGGTTAGGTGATGTTATCAGAGACACGGAAAACGATTTCAACCTTGTTGAATGCTTTGATGCCGAAACCTCGACCTGCCTTTTGCAAGACATGTGCCACATGAGCCATGTTATAGCGGCAGCCCTGCAAAAATTTATGCAGCATCTCGATCAGTACACCTTGGCAGACATCATTCCGGCAAAGAGCATTAGCCCGAACGCGGCTCCGGGGGTTCTTCGTCGAAGCGCTGTAGCAACTGAATTAACAAAGGCCGAATAGCCTGCAATTCGGCCAAATGAGTTGCCGACAAGCTGGCAAGGGTTTCTTCGGCATGCTCTGTTAACGCAACCCGAACCCGACGACCATCGTCGGGGTCACGCAAGCGTTTAACCAAACCCATACGTGCCATACGACTGATTAATTCGACCACACTGTGGTGGCGCAATAATAGGCGGTCGGCGATGTCGCCAACGCTTGGCAAACCCTTAATACTAAGGTATTTAATCGCCAACAACGCTTGGTGCTGTTGCGGCATTAAGCCAGCCTCTTGTGCGGCTTCTTCGCTAAAGACCATAAACTTTCTGAGGGCAAAGCGAAAAGCCGCCAAGTGGCTGTAGTCGTCATCGCTTATTTTTTTTGTTATTGACGTTTGTGTCGGCTTAGACGACTGTTGAGAAGAAGCGTGCGTATTAGGATCGAACGACATCACAACGAACCGTTATAGGGTGAGCGCGCAAGCTTTCGATGATTTCGTCGGTAACATTACCTTCGACATCGGAAATTACATAACCAATTTGCCCACGCGTTTGTAGTTGCTGACTAATGATATTTAAACCATTGTCGGCCATTAAACTACTTAATGTGCCAATAGCACCCGGCAAATTACGATGAACGTGCAGAATACGGGCAGCGCCTTCGGCGGGTTGGTACGGTACCTCGGGGAAATTAACCGCCCCTTTGGTTGTACCACTTTGCAAAAAGCGCACCAGCTTTTCGGCAACTTCGCGGCCGATATTTTCTTGTGATTCTTGGGTACTGCCACCAATGTGGGGCGTTAAAATAACATTACGCATGCCACGCAAGGGGCTATCGAGAGGCTCATCGGTGCTTTTTGGTTCGCTAGGGAAAACATCGATAGCGGCACCCGACAAATGCCCCGACTGCAAGGCAGCATGCAAGGCTTCGATATCGACCACTGTACCCCGAGAAGCATTAATTAAAATCGACCCACGCTTCATGGTTGCTAAAGCAGCTTCGTCGATGATGTTTTCGGTTGCGCGGCCACCCGGCACATGCAAAGTAACCACATCGGCCTGGCCCAACAGCTGTTTTAAGGTTGTGCAAGCTCGGGCATTGCCCAATGGCAGCTTGGCTTCTATATCGTAAAAAATAACACGCATACCGGCTGCTTCGGCAAGCGTACCCACCTGCGAGCCAATATTGCCGTAACCAATAATACCAAGCGTTTTACCACGGGTTTCGTAAGCACCTTCGGCCGTTTTATCCCATTTACCGTGGTGTACACGATCGTTTTTTTCAGGAATGCGTCGCAGCAACAAAATGCTTTGGCCTAAAACCATTTCGGCAACCGAGCGGGTGTTTGAAAATGGTGCATTAAATACTGGCACGCCTTGTAAACTAGCGGCTTCGAGGTCGACCTGATTAGTACCAATACAAAAACAACCAATAGCACGTAGCTGTGGGTTGTTTTCGAGAAGTTGCGCGTCGAGATGGGTACGAGAACGAATACCGACTACAGAAACGCCCTCGAGGGCGGCGGGGAGTTCGTCGGGAGGTAATGCCGACGAGTGAACCGTGACATCTTTAAAACCGGCTTCTTCAAAGACTTCGCGAGCACTCGGGTGAATATTTTCAAATAAAACAATACGGGTCATGGGGCTTCCAATAGGGACGACAAAAAACACATAAACCGGACCAGCGAAAAATAGCATGGCCCGTCTGCCAGGGCGACCCAGCGGACAATGCCTTTTCTTTCTGGTAAAGAATAAACGAACATCCCCAAGTATAATACCTGCTCAAAGACAAAATAAACCTTGCACCCAAACGAATTAGGCTTACTTGCCATGACACAACAATTAACCTGGACAGACAGCTTTCTTACCGGTTACGACCCGATGGATACCACGCATCGCGAATTTGTCGAACTGGTTAACACTATCTTGCAAGCCCCCGATGCCGACATCCCTAAGCTACTCGACGAATTAATCACGCATAGCCAGCATCACTTTTCGCAAGAAGACCACTGGATGACCAGCACCGACTTCCCGGCTACCGAGTGCCACGTTAACGAGCACGCTGCGGTTTTAAAATCGATGCACGAAGTTAAAAACTACCTCGCAGAAGGGGGCGATATCTCTGAAGCTAGGCGCTTAGCAACCGAATTAGCACGCTGGTTTCCGGGCCACACCGACTATCTCGATGCGTCTTTAGCCCAATGGGTTAGCAAAAAACAGCTTGGGGGTGTACCTGTTGTAGTACGACGCAACGTCGCCAATCACGATACGGCCTAATATTGCCCTGGGCTATTTAAAGCATCGTCGCGCCTATATGAATGGCTTGTAGCTATATGCCCACCAACCAAACAATGGGGTAAATGTTATGCCCGTTACCGACTTTACGGGGTAATTGCTGTATGCCTACCACCGAAGACCCATACCGCATCACTGGCAGTTTGCCAATCAACGCCATTTTGCAGCAATTAATCAAAAATAAATTATTGCTGCGCTTACGTGCCGACAACCACCCCGAGGCGATTATTACCACCCTACTCGAGGCTAACCCTAAACAGGGGGTAATAAGCATTGGGCTTAGTGCTAATAGCCGTGCGAACCAGCGCTTATTAAACGCTCAAACTATAGCTATCGACAGCATTATCGACGACATTAGTATCGAATTCTCGATTAATTTGTCGCCCGATCAAGTTCACGTCAACCAGCAACAACAAAGCCTCAGCTTACCTTTCCCCGAGGTTGTGCGCCGCATCCAACGGCGCGAATATTTCCGTGTCGAAACCCTGGTAAGCAACCCAGTATTTTGTGAAATTCCCGACCTTGCGTCAGGCCCAGCAAAATTTCCGGTTAAAAATATCAGCGCCGGTGGCTTGGCGCTTATTGATCGCGAGCAGCTTATCGAGCACGTGGGGCAACAGTTTGAACACTGTGTGCTCGAACTCGACGGTATTGGCAACTTAATTGTTAATTTAAGTGTTGTCCGAATCGACTCTAGCTCAGAGCACGAAAAATCGCACGTTATCGCCTGCCAGTTTACTCAACCCAAAGCAAGCACCACGGTTATGCTGCAAAACTATGTTAATCGGCTTCAGCGCTTAATTAATGCCCGTCAGCGTGGTCTCGATTAACGCCCTCTCATTTAATAACTATTCTGGGGCTTTTTTATGCAACGCATCACCATCACTATCGACCAACAACAACTCGCCAAGCTCGATAAGTTTATTGATAGGCAAGGCTACGCCAGCCGCTCAGAAGCTATCCGTGACATTTTGCGCAGCACCGAAATGCACGACGTTACCGCCAACAAACCGGAAAACGACGCCCTACCCTCGGCTCGCCACTCCCAGAACATCCAGACCAAAATGCCAATTGAGCCGGCTAACATGGTGTTAGTGAGTGCATAGGCCGCTAAGGCATCGGCAGCATAAGCACCACCCGCATTAAAGCCAAACCACAGCAAGCCTGCCCCCAAGGCAACTAACGGCAAACTAGCCGGAGTTGCCTCGGGTTCGCCCTCGGGACGTTTAAGCGCGCCCAGATAACGGGCCGTTGCCAAAGCCGAGAAAGCCGCTGCCGTATGAATAACAATACTGCCCGCGAAATCGACTACGCCAAGTTTGGCGAGGAAGCCACCGCCCCAAATCCAATGCGCGGCCGGCAAATAAATAACAATTGTCTAGAGCGCGATAAAAACCAAATAGGCTCCGAAACGAAAACGCCCAAAAGCCGGCTAATTACTATTTAACGGTGGCCCGCCAATTGAAGAGTCTTCTAACGTATCGGGGTGGCAATCCTCAAGTTGGTCGTCGGCGCCAACTTCGCACGTAACCCCAGGCATGTCTTCAAGTTCGTGTACTAAGGCTTTTTCTTGCGCGGTGCAGGCAAACAAGAAAAACGCAGCTGTAAACAAACCTAAAAGACGCGCAATAGATGCAACAAAAACCATTATGAATAACCCGTAAAAATAATAA
>DATGSD010000054.1:0-4547 GCA_035302965.1 Burkholderiaceae bacterium
TTAAAACAGACGAAATCGGCTACTTGGTAGCCCTCGATATCGGTGATACGAATGTGCTGTCCTTTTTTAACGGTAAAAGATTCGCCCGATTTTGGCGCAATTATGGTCATAGCTTGTCTCCGGAAAAAGCGCGAGAAAAAAATCGATTATTTCTTTTAGTATCGATCTATTGTGTTGTCACAGGCAGCTTTTTGTCAAGAAAAACCACCGCCATTTGATTAGCATAAACGCTTATAAGCCGCGCCGCACCTGTAAACGAAAAGCAGTAACGCAAAAGAGCAAAAGTTGTTATATTATCTAGCGTCGATGCACACGCGCATAGCGTGTACACCCGCGCAGGAGAGATCGGCCATTAACCGCCGGCGCCGACGGAGCAACCACCCCCGGAAACTCTCAGGCAACCGTACTGCGTAGGTGCTGTCATCGCTTCTGGAGAGAGGCTGCAAGCACAGCCCACCGAAGGGGAAGATACCGGTTTCGACACCGGTGCCAAAGCTCTCAGGTTCACGCACAGAAGGGGGTCCCAAGCATTAATAGAAAATTCAAATTTATGGGGCCCAGTTATGACACATATTGTTGTTATTGGCGCCGGTATTACCGGCGTCACTACTAGCTATAAACTGCTTCAGCAAGGTTATCGTGTATCACTACTCGATCGGCAGTGCTACCCGGCAATGGATACGTCTTTTGCCAACGGTGGCCAATTGTCAGCCAGTAACGCCGAGGTCTGGAATCATCCATCAACGATTTTCCAGGGCATAAAATGGCTGTTTCGCAACGACGCGCCTTTACTTTTTAATCTAAAGCCAAGCTGGCATAAGTATTCGTGGATGGCCGAATTTGTTTGGCAAACACGCGCCTACCGCGCTAACACGATAGAAACCACTCGTTTAGCCATTGCCGCTCGCGAGCATTTGTTTGAAATGGCACAAAAAGAAAACATCGATTTCGACCTCGAAAAACGGGGCATTTTGCATGTTTATTACAGTGCTAAAGAATTCGAACAAGCTGTAAAAGCCAATGCGCTTTTACAAGAGGCTGGGCTTGAACGCTATGCGGTTAGTAGCGAAGAAATTCGCGACATCGAGCCAACCTTACAGGGCCGCTATCATGCTGGTTTTTACACGCCTTCCGACTGTACAGGCGACATCCATAAATTTACTAGCGGCCTTGCCCAAGCTTGCTTAGCTCAAGGCTTACAGTTAATTTGTAATGCCGAAATTCGAGAAATTAAAACCGAAAATAACGGGGTTCGCATTTATTGGGAGGATTGCGATGCACGGCACGACGGCCACCAAAGTAACGTCGTTGAAGCCGATGCCGTCGTTATTTGTGCGGGCAGCGGCAGCCGTGCCCTCGCCCGTCAACTTGGCGACCGTATTAATATTTATCCAGTTAAAGGCTATTCGATTACGGTTAACCTTAACGATGCCGAAAGCCAAGAAGCGGCGCCTTGGGTTAGCTTGTTAGACGAAAGTGCCAAAATAGTTACCAGCCGCCTGGGTAAAAACCGTTTTCGCGTAGCCGGTACGGCCGAATTAAACGGCATGAATCGTGATATTCGTAACGACCGTATTCAACCCTTAATTAACTGGACGCGCCGTCATTTCGACATTAACACGCGCTCGGTTGTGCCCTGGGCCGGTTTACGCCCCATGACACCTAATATGATGCCGCGCGTAGGCCCAGGCTCCCGTCCTCGCGTGTTTTACAACACCGGCCACGGCCATCTGGGGTGGACACTGTCGGGCATTACGGCACAAATGGCATGCGATGCCATTACACAGGCTGTGCCACCACGTTAAATAGTATGTTCTTGGCTGGCGGGGTTTGTGTACTTTGGCCAGCCAAGGTTTTATTGTTGTTTTAGCCACGCTGGGTTACGCAAATACCATAATACGGTTTCACGCAGCCCTGCGTGAAAGTCGTACTGGCTTTGCCAACCCAACTGCTTCTTAACTTTTGTAGCATCGATGGCATAGCGTCGGTCGTGCCCGGGGCGGTCTTTAACAAACTGTATGTATTGTTTGTACGATGGCCTGCCAGTAGAAACCGCCCCCCTAGTAGTATGGGCCGTAGGCTGAGGCAAGGCCTCGAGTGCTAAGGGTTTAAGCTCATCTAATAACTCGCAAATCGCCACCACGACAGCAAGATTACTTTGTGGTTGGCCAGAGCCTAGCAAATACGTTTGGCCAATTTGGCCGTGTTGCAGCTGTAACCACAAGGCTCGAACATGGTCGTCAACATGCAACCAATCGCGTACTTGGCGGCCGTCGCCGTAAATTTGAATGGCCTGCTTGTTTAGTGCGCGCCGTATCGTGGCGGGTATAAGTTTTTCGGGATACTGCCAGGGCCCATAATTATTTGAACAATTACTAATTAAAATAGGCAAATCATATGTGCGATGCCAGGCACGTACTAGATGATCGGCCGCTGCCTTGCTGGCCGAATAAGGCGAGCTAGGGGCATAAGGCGATGCCTCGGTAAAAAAGCCGCCGGTATTGCCCAAGTCGCCGTACACTTCATCGGTAGACACATGTAAAAACCGGAAGACCTGTTTAAGCGGCTTACGCAAGCCTGCCCAGTGGGCGCGGCTAGCTTCTAAAAGCGCATACGTACCTACAATATTGCTTTGAATAAAAGGTTGAGGCGCAGCAACAGAACGATCAACATGCGACTCGGCAGCCAAATGGATAACAGCTGTTGGCTGGTAGCGCTGAAATACCTGGGTTAACATGGCGCTGTCACAAATATCGGCCTTAATAAAAACATGCCGCGGGTGTTTTTGGGCCGACTCTAGTGCCTGCAAACTACCAGCATATGTCAGTTTATCGAGTGTAATTACGCGCAGGGTTGTTTGTGCAATTAAATAGCGCACCAACGCCGAGCCAATAAAACCGGCGCCACCGCTAACTAAAACTGTTTCTTGACCCATTGAATTACCCTTGATGGCGTTGAACGTTTAGCAACAGGTTACGCACCGTTTCTTCTAGGCGCAGCGAAAAGTCTTTTAAAACATAGCCTTTTTGCTTTAAAAACTGGTATAAGGGCGTGCTGTCCATAGCCGAATACGTCGGCCGAATGGCATCTGCGTTAAATTCGGCCGCTGTAATGGCCGTTAGTTGCTGGCGGTAGTGGCTTCCTAAAACCTCATCGGCACTCGACAAAATAGCGTCTGCCCATTGCCAGGGCGACATGACGGTCTGGCCCGCAAAATGATAAAGACCGGGTGCTAAGCCGGCATCTGGGTGCAATAAGTGCAGTAATAAATGGGCTAAATCGTGACAACTGGTAGGCGCACTTTGCTGATCGCTAACGACACGCAGTGGCTGTTGCGCCAAAGCACGCTTAATAATCGTGCGCACAAAGTTTTGACCATATTCGCTAAAAAGCCACGAGGTTCGAATCACCCAAGCATTAGGGTCTTCATTTAAAACTGCGCACTCGCCAGCTAATTTTGATGCCCCGTATGCATTGATGGGACGTGCGGCATCGCTGGTCCGATATGGCCGATAGGCGGCAAGCAAACCCGTTTGTTGGGGCTGATTACTAGCTTGTAAGCCATCGAACACATAATCGCTTGATAAATGAATCAGCCGCGCGCCAACTGCTTTCGCCCATTTTGCCAAACGCGCCGGCCCTACAGCATTAATTTGGTAGGCTTTCGCTTTTTGCTTTTCAGCCGCATCAACCGCATTAAATGCGGCGGCATTAACAAGATAGTGGGGTTTAAATTGCTGCACAATACCGCGGACATCGTCGTCGCTCGCTAAATTAAGCAAACGAGAATTACTAAGCGCCACCGCCGAAACCTGCGGATATTCGGCTAAATTAGCCTGAATGCAACGACCCAGCTGCCCACTGGCGCCAATAAGCAATAAGCGCATAAAACCTTATACCCCACAGTTGCCGCCACCATTAATAAACGGTGCCGCCCGTATTACCGTTTCGTTAAAAGCGTAGCCTTAAGGTTAGGCGATAAATAATAAGAAAATGCTAACAAACAATGCATCGCTGCTGTGCTTTAATGCTTTGCAGCGACAAAGCTTGTTTGTCTTTATTCGAGAGCACTGGGTGGCGAATAGGCCATGAGATACCAACATCGGGGTCGTTCCACGCCAAGCAGACTTCGTCGTCGGCTTGGTAATAAGCCGTGCATTTGTACAGCACAAGAGCCGTTTTAGAAAGCACTAAAAAACCATGAGCAAAGCCAGGCGGCACCCACAGCTGCTGCGGCTGCTGACTGCTTAACTGAAACCCCTGCCAGCGCCCAAAGGTTGGCGATTGGCAACGCACGTCGACCACAACATCGTAAATATTTCCGTCAAGTACTTGTACTAACTTGCCTTGAGGGTTTTTTTGCTGGTAATGCAAACCGCGCAGCACGCCTTGCTTCGACTTCGAAAGATTGTCTTGAACAAACACCGCTGCCGTATTGGCAGCCCCTTTGTTGGTTTCGGTAGCAACAGCATTGCTTGGCTTGGCATCGGCTAACACAGTGCCAGTGTGCCAAAAAGCTTCAGCGTGACGATAGGTTTCAAGAAAAT
>DATGSD010000055.1:0-3431 GCA_035302965.1 Burkholderiaceae bacterium
ACATGAAAAGAAACGGCACGAGTAGCAGCCCTACGGCTAGTACTAACGGTAGAAAGGGCTTCTGATAGCGACTGCCCCCCACGCACAGCCTGCACCATTTGGGCACTACTGTAGATGATATCGGAAAGCGCAAGACGAGAAGCAGGCAAAGCGATTGACGACTGGGACACGTAAAGCCAATTCGAAGTTCTCAATAATATTGCAAAACTGTAGCATTAAATGCCCGAACTTTCTGGCTACACGAGTAGTCTATCGATTCTGGGAACAAAGAAAAACACAATTTATCAGCAACGATATAATCGTTGGATTACTACTAAACGCCTATTGAAAAGGCGTACTTATTCACTACTAAGGAAACGCCCCTATGTCATCAACAACCTGTGACGATCTTGGCAAATTTCTCTTGCGTCTAACAATCGGCATCCTTATTTTGCTGCACGGTGTCTCGAAATTAAGCTCTGGCGTGGGCTGGCTCCAAGGCATGCTTGCCTCGCAAGGCTGGCCAGCCTTTTTTGCTTGGGGAGTTTATTTGGGGGAGGTTTTAGCACCAATTCTTATTATTTTGGGTGTTTACACCCGCGCTGGTGCCGCCCTGATTGCAATTAATATGTTGTTTGCCATTGGCTTAGCCCATTCAAATGAAATTTTTGCTATTTCAAAAACTGGCGGCTGGGCTATCGAACTTCAGGGCCTGTTTTTATTTGGCAGCATCGCCATTATGTTGTTAGGAGCCGGCCGGCTTAGCCTAGGTGGCAACGGTGCCCGCTGGAATTAACCCTTCGGCACCACGTAAAAACACATCGATAGGCTGACGCCGAGCTCCTGCTCTTTGTATTTCGAGAACGCGTAGCAAACCGTCAGCCGTCGCAATATCAAGGCCGTCTTCGGTAACGGCAACAACCGTGCCTGCTTGCTTGGCTAGCTTTTGCGAATTATTAATCGGCAAGGCTTGGGCCTGCCAAACCTTAAGTGGTGCCTCAAAACCTGGTAAGCGCATTGTGGCGCCCGGAAACGGGTTGAATGCACGCACCCGACGGGCTAAAACAGCAGCGGGCTCAGAAAAATTGAGCGCCGCTTCAGCCTTTTGTAGTTTTTCGGCATAGTTGGCGTCGGCTTCAGTTTGTGGTGTTAACGTAAGCGCGCCCTCTTTTAATTGATTTAGCGCTTCGCAAATCGATTGAGCTCCTAAGTGGGCCAGCTCGTCGTGTAAGCTTGCCGCCGTGTGCTCTGAAGTAATAGGAATAGCGTTTTGCAAAATAATTGGACCCGTATCGAGGCCTTCATCCATTTGCATAATGCTAATACCCGTTTGAGCATCACCGGCTTCAATAGCTCTCTGGATGGGCGCTGCCCCACGCCATCGGGGCAATAAACTAGCATGGATATTTAAACAGCCGTGCTTGGGTGTTTGCAAAACCCAAGACGGCAACAAAAGCCCATAAGCCACAACCACTAGCACGCTAAGATCGGCTGCTTGGAGAGCCTTTTGCGCTTCGCGAGCGTCGTCGGCCCAACGGCCATCTAGACGCAAACCGCGTGGCTGAATAACCGTTAAATTGGCGTCTAGAGCTGCCTGTTTAACTGCGCTAGGGCGCAACTTTAGCCCACGGCCAGACGGCCGGTCGGGCTGTGTAAGAACAAGCGGGATGTTATAACCAGCCGCCAGTAAAGCTTCTAGGGTTGTACGAGCAAAATCGGGAGTTCCGGCAAAAGCAATACGCATAACCGCTTATGCCCGCACAGCGAGTTGCTCTTCACGCGCTTGGCGCTCGAGCCGTTCTTGCTTGCGCAAGCGGGTTTTAATACGGTTTTGCTTAAGCGAAGAGAGGTATTCGACAAATACCTTGCCTTTTAAGTGATCCATTTCGTGTTGAATACACACGGCCAACAGCCCATCGGCCTCGAGTTCGAAGGCCTCGCCGTCAAGATTAAGCGCACGCACCCGAATTTGTGCCGGGCGCTCGACTTCTTCGTAAACACCCGGAACTGAAAGACAACCTTCTTCGTGAAGTTGAGACTCGTTACTTGATGAGATAATTTCGGGGTTGATAAGCACGAGTAAATCGTTGCGCTCTTCGGAAAGGTCGATAACAATAAGTTGTTCGTGAACATCGACTTGGGTTGCAGCTAAACCAATACCTGGCGCCGCGTACATGGTTTCGGCCATATCGTGAGCCAACTGGCGAATACGGTCGTCGACCTTTTCGACCGGCTTAGCCACTTTATAAAGTCGGGGATCAGGATAGCGAAGAATAGGAAGTAAAGCCATTGCAGTAACCTTTGACATTAGTGTTTTATTGTATCAACTATGACAAAGCCATGACTAGCAAGGCCTTAACTTACAAAATTGTGCCACACTGATCAAATGGATCACACTTCAGTTACCGACGAACTACATGCCTGGGTTCGGCTAAGCCTCGAACCTGGGCTTGGCCCCGTTAAAGCCCGCGAGTTACTCGCCACAATTGGCTTGCCACCAGCCATTTATGCCAGCTCGTTGGCTAGTCTCGAGCGGCTTATTCCTAGCCCACTGGCTCGGCAACTTACGCAAGCTCCTAAGCCTGAAACCCTCGAACTAATCGAAAAAACCTTGGCCTGGGCCAAACAACCAGGCCACCATATTGTCACTCTGGCCGACTCGGGCTATCCGGCAGCTTTGCTTGCCATCCACGACCCACCGCTTGTGCTTTATGCCAATGGCCATCTCGACTGTTTAAAGCAACCGACACTCGCCATTGTCGGTGCACGCAGTGCTACCGCAGGCGGCATCGATAATGCAAAGGCATTTGCCCATTATTTAGCCGCCCATGGTTGGTGTATTGTTAGCGGCTTGGCCAGCGGTATCGATACCGCCGCACACCAAGGGGCTATTAGCAGCGGCACAAACAACATGCGCACAATTGCTGTGCTTGGCACGGGTATCGACTTGGTCTATCCGGCTGCCAACCGAGCATTAGCCCATCAAATTGTGTCGTGCGGCCTGTTAATCACCGAATATCCTTTAGGTAGTCGCGCAAAACGGCATCAGTTTCCACGTCGCAATCGTATTATTGCTGGCCTTTCAGAAGGGGTTTTGGTTGTAGAAGCGGCCAAACAAAGCGGTTCGTTAATTACCGCTCAAATGGCCACCGAAATGGGTCGCGAGGTTTTTGCCATACCCGGGTCGATTCATTCGCCCATGTCGCGGGGCTGTCATGCCCTTATTCGCCAGGGTGCCAAGTTGGTTGAATCGGGCCAAGACATCCATGAAGAGTTAGACAAGCCCAGCAAATTGTTGGTAAACAAGCCCACCACAACACAGCCTGAAGCCCCCAAAGCGGCGCCCTCTGATGCAAAAGCAAGCCCAGATATAGGAACAGCCTCTAATGTAGGAACAAGTCCAGGCGCAGGCACAGCCTCTGATGTAGAAACAAGCCCAGACGTGGAAACAG